>JAHEKP010000023.1:0-21740 GCA_024638285.1 Cryomorphaceae bacterium | reverse complement strand
ACTAATACTGCGATTAGCACTGCCCGATTAAAGAAGGATTTATTCACCATTACTGGAACAAGTATGAACCTTCAGTTAGAAGGATAAACGTCAAGTATGGAATTAAAATCAAAGTCGGTAGGTAAAGGGCATATTTCAGTCCTTTCTTTTCAAATTTAACGTGCATGAAAATCTGCACAATGTAAGCTGCTTTAATAAGGGTAAGTACGATGAACAAGATATTCAATACTGATGTACCAATAACTTGTGTCAACATAAACTCAGGCTTTACAATACCTAGAGCAACTTCAACTCCAGTGATCACTAATAGGATCCAGAATACTTTCCAAATCCACCAAGTTCCATTATGATCTGACATGATATATACGTTTTAGACGAGATAGAAGAATGTAAATACGAATACCCAAACAAGGTCAACGAAGTGCCAGTATAAACCAACCTTTTCAACCATGCGGTAGTGGCCACGACGCTCGTACGTCCCCAACAATACGTTGTAGAAAATAACAAAGTTGATTACTACACCTGAGAACACGTGAAATCCGTGGAAACCGGTAATGAAGAAGAAGAAATTCGCGAATTGCTTCTGTCCGTATTCGTTATGAATCATGTTTGCACCCTGTACAACATCACCAGACTCAAGCAACGCAACAGACGCTTCGTGCGTAAACATTTCACCTGCTTTACCTGGCTCCATAAGGAACATGCCTTCATTAGACTTCATAGCAGCAAGCACCTCTGCTTTTGTAAAGGTCTCACCGTGATTAGAGGCATGACCCTCTTCCATGCCGTGAATTACCTGACTAAAACTTAAACGCTCGCCTTCCTCATTGTAAATATGAAGAATTTCTTGACGTGCCGTTTCCACAGCACCGCTATCACCAATAATGAAGTGGTACCACTCCCAAGCTTGCGATCCAACGAAGATAAAACCACCTACGATGGTCCATAACATCCAATTTGTCACCGCCTTGCGATTCATTTTTTCACCCGCATTCACGGCCAATACCATAGTCACAGAAGACATGATCAAAATGAACGTCATCAATGCTACATAAAGCAGCGGTTGATCACCTTCGAGCCCTGGAAAGTGGGTAAAAACATTTTCTGCAATAGGCCATGTGCTCTCAAATTTGAAGCGCATTAAACCATAAGCAGTAAGGAAACCTGAGAATGTCAACGCATCAGAAAGCAGGAAAAACCACATCATCAGTTTTCCATAGCGAGCGCCTAGTGGTCTTGAACCACCGCCCCAGTTGTTTTCTTCTTGCGTCATTTCAGCGGATGAAGCCATAACGGTTGGATTAAAATATTCTTTGGCAAATTTAACGAATAGCACTTAAAAAGACATACAAATAGAGCCACAATAGGTCTACAAAATGCCAATAAATACTCACAAGGGTAATTCCATGATAATCAGCAGATGAGTAACGCCCTCTGTATGCGCGATATAGCACCACTAATAAGGCAATAATTCCACCGGCTACGTGCAAGCCATGAAAGATAAACAACGCATATACCCACGAACCCGCAGGATGCGATTGCGCACCAGCGAAGAAGATGTTATTGGCCATCAATTCCGTCCAAGCCTCGCCTTGAAACCACAAAAAGGCAAAACCAAGAAGTAAGGTGATCCAAAGCATTGGCTTTATTGCACTATCCTTACCGACCACCAGCTGTCTTTTACCCCAAATCAAAGCGAGTGAAGAAAGAACAATCACCACAGTGCTATAAACAAACGCTTTCGGCAACGCAAAGGTCATCCATTGTTCGTTCATAACCAGCGTGGTTCTGCTTACTACGTAACCAGAGGTAAGGCCGGCGAAAGCCATGATGATACTTCCGATTCCTATCCACAATAAAGGCTTGGCGGCGCGGCGGCGTTGTTCTTGTAATGTTTCCATCTTAAATGAATCGGTCAATTATATAAATGATTTGCATTCCTGTGAGATATGCAATACTACTCAACATAAGTTTACGCGCACGTCGATCGTCTGAATGCTTTAGCAAGAGGATCGCGTTGTTTAAAACCCAATAACCCAATGCGCCGACGGCTGCTGCACCTATCCAACTGAGTTGCAGCTCTCCAGTGATGCCAAATACCGGCAAAATACCTACCATCATCATCCACACCGTGTAGATGATAATGTACAATTGTGATGGGCGGTCTTTTGCTTTTGACGGTAACAGGTAATAACCTGCCTTCGCGTAATCGTCATAGGAGAACCATGCTATGGCCCAAAAATGGGGGAATTGCCAGAAAAACTGCTGTGCAAACAACGTACCCGTCTCAATATCAAAATCGTTCCGAGCAGCAACCCAACCTAGCATATAAGGAATAGCACCAGGTATAGCGCCTACAAAAACTGCGAGCGGCGTTTTAGCTTTGAGCGGCGTGTAGACCAACGTATATAAGACCACACTAAGTGCACCGAAATAGGCCGTCATAGGATTGATGACGTACAAAGCCCATAAACCAACAACTAATAAAAGTGTGGCAATAAACCAGGCTTCTCGCAATGTAAGTGTACCTAAGGGAAGTGGACGACCTTTGGTTCTATTCATCAGTGCGTCCCTATCCTTTTCATAGATTTGGTTGTACGCATTGGAAGCCGCAACCACAGTAATACCACCGAAGATCAACAAGAGTAACTGCACCCAACTAAACACCTCCATCCCAAGGAAATAACCAGCAATTGAACTGAATACAACAGAGGTACTCAATCGCAGTTTTCCTAAACGTAATGCTTCCTTAATTAAGGAGGGGTTGGGTGGAGATAAAGTGGATGTTTCCTGCATGGTCGGCAAAGATAAGGACTGACCGCTATCTAGCAGAACTTTAAAGCACGATAAAATGAGGGTTTAATAAGTCCTCCTTATTGTATTCTAAAGGCAGGCGTGTCTCCTTGTGCAACATGGCAAATCCAGCGGCCTCAACTACGGCTTGCCCAGCAGCCGTATCCCATTCCATGGTAGGTGCAAATCGAGGATATACATCTGCCAATCCTTCCGCAACCATACACATTTTGAGCGAAGACCCTTTACTGAGAATTGCAACTTCACCATGTTGCGCACGATAGGTCGCTAAAAAGGTCTCTGTTTCCTCGTTCATGTGCGAACGCGAGCCTACTGCAGTAAATGGACGGTCCATTACCACAGGTAAAGCAACAGCGCTTTCTAGATGCGCATCGGTAAAAGTTATTGTCGCATCTATCACCATTTTCATCGCTCCCTCTCCCTTAACTCCTAAATACAATTCGCCAGTTACAGGAACATAAACCACTCCAAGTATGGGGCGACCAGATTCAACTAATGCCACGTTCACTGTAAATTCACCATTGCGCTTAATAAACTCTTTTGTCCCGTCTAATGGATCAACAATCCAAAGCGTCGACCAATGCTTTCTTTCATCATACGATAAATGCTTGCCTTCCTCACTAAGAACTGGGTGCTCCGATGTCTCGAGCCAATTCATGATTGCTGTATTACTGCGTAAATCCGCCTGAGTCAATGGACTCTCATCCCCTTTCAGTTCCACTTCAGTCGTTTCATTGTGGTAGACTTCTAGGATTGCTGCGCCTCCATCAAGCGCGGCCTGAATAGCGATACGTGCATTAGCGTTCAGTTGGTATGGTTCCATGAGTTAGATGTATTGGATTCAGAAATTATTGGATAAAGAAATGCCCGAACGTTTGGGTTCGGGCATTGCCATAAAGCGTATCAATTTTATTTACTGCAAGCGTGCGTTGATCGGCACCGTGTATTGCATACGTACTGGCTTTCCGCGTTGCTTCGCAGGAATAAACGCGGGGAGTAGTTTGATCACTCGGATTGCCTCGTCATCAATGAGTTTATCCACGCCACGTGCAATGGTCACGTTACTTACTTTTCCGTTTTTCTCAATAACGAAGTTGACATATACTTTTCCTTGAATACCCATTTGACGGGCCAATTCCGGGAATTCAAACTTTTTACCGATATGTTGCATAATGTTTTGATTGAAACACATGAACTTTTCGTCTTCAGTCGCTAACTTTTCACAACCTGGAAAAATAGGCTTGTTTTCAACAACTGCAAAGTTGAAAATTTCATCTTCAGCTTCTTCCACTTCTTCGATGATTTCAATGACTTCGCTCTCATCGGTTTCAGTAGACTCAAATTCCACTTCTTCAATCTCCAAATCATCTTCAACAATCTGAATCACCTCTGGCGGTGCCGGCGGTGGTGGCGGTGGTGGCGGAGGTGGTGTTCTATTTGTAATGATGGCAATCTCATCGTCATCATCGTATGACATTTTACCCAACTGACCTGGACCATCTTCGTAAGACTTTAATTCCAAGAAGAAAAGAGTAAATGCTAGAGAAGCAGTAAGACCGATTAATAAGAAGAGACTCTTCTTATTTTCCGCATCTGCTTTTGTTGTCTTTCTTATTTTCATGAACTCGAACTATTGAGACGCTAAAATAACTAAAAGTATCGGTCGCACAATATCAAATTAAAGTCAATTACGGGTAAACATGACCGGCACAGCCATGCTTACTGGAGCCGCCTCTCCCCCTACCGTACCAGGACGTATTGGATCAGGTAGAGTGCGCATCGCACGCAATGCTTCCTCCTTTGCCAAATTATCATATGAACGAAGGCAATTGACCTCAGCTAGATGTCCGGTAGCGTCGAATTTTAGCTCGACAAATACCTTTCCATTTTCCTTTAACCCTTCCGGCCATTTGAGCTCATTCATCAAATGATTCATAACAAATCTGTTGAAGCAAACCTGTTGTTCGCTTTGATCGCCTTGAATGTGCGCACAAGTTTCGAACACTGGCAAGGTCTGTGTCTCATGAACAAGATCGGTAGATTGTGCCATCAAAGGCAATGACAATGCTAAAATGGCCGACACTAATAGAGAACGAATAAACATGCGTTTAGAACTTTACGTTAATGGGCAAAATATACGACATCCGAACCGGCTTTCCATTTAATTTGGCCGGAGTAAAATCTGGCAACGACTTTACTACTCGAATGGCTTCTTCGCCAACAAGCTCATCACTGCCTCTAACAATCTTTGCGTGGCTTACCTCCCCATTCTTTTCAATGATAAATTCCACAAAGACTTTTTCACCGCTGCTGAATTGCAACATGCGCTCGCTCACCTCAAATTCGCGTGCAATAAAACGCATTAATTGGACATTCATGCACTGATAAAGCGCATCATTTCCGATCGCATCTTCGCACCCTTTGAATATGGGCATGGTCTCAACCTGTGCAAATGAAAACACCTCAGTTGGATCAACTGGATCGGGATCTATGACCACATCTAGCCCAGCATCAATACTTGTAAATAACAACTCATTACCCAAATCCAAAAAGGGAAGGTTGTTATCAATGATTTTGAATTGGTTCGGATTTATTTTTGGTGCCTTTTCAGCTTTTGCTGGAAGTTCTTTAGAACGTGTAACTGTCACAGGAACGGTCCAGTCCAATTCCTCGGCTGAAGCCAATTCCGAATTAAAATCAGGCAATGCGCGAACAGGCGCATTCCATTCGAACGCTAGTACGGTTAAAAATAGTGCAGTGGTTAAGCCAATGATGAAGAACAAGGGTCTTCTTTTTTCGAGATTGGCTTGAGACGATTTACTTGAATTGACTCTCATAACATACTGATTTTAAGGGTTCAGTATGTTACAAGCCAAAAACTATTCCAAAATTTTATGAAAGAGGCGACTTGAAATGATTCCTACCATGGCTCCCGTGGTATTCGCAAGACCATCCATAACGTCTGCATTTCGACCAAAATCCATGGCACCCTGAAGAAATTCAATCGTTCCACCTATGATGGCGGCAGTAATCCAATAGGCAAGCATTTTTCTTCGGGATAAACGACGCTTGTATGCTCGAGAAGACCCGAAATAAAGTAACACGACCCAAGAGAAATAAAGTAAAAAGTGAACGAGTTTATCGCTGACCTGTATGGTAAACCCTGGATCAAGATCATCTACTGGCGCAAGGCAGATGTAGAGAATAAGAAAGCCCCAACCAATGGCAGGGGCTCTATATATCCAGGGATTCGACATGGTCTTATCCGAGCATTGCTTCGTAGGCAGCAGCGTCCATTAATCCATCCAATTCAGAAGGATCAGCGATCTTCATCTTCACCATCCAACCTTTTCCATACGGATCTTCGTTTACAGCTTCTGGAGCATCTTCTAGATCTTCATTGAATTCAAGTACTTCGCCACTAACAGGAAGAAATAGGTCGGATACAGTCTTTACTGCTTCAACACTACCAAAGACCTCATCTTTATCTAAAGACTCACCTTCTGTATCCACATCGACAAAGACAATATCACCAAGCTCGCCTGCCGCGAATTCGGTAATTCCAACATAGGCCTCATCGCCCTCAACGCGAACCCACTCGTGGTCCTTTGAATACTTTAAGTTATCCGGAAACTGCATATGCGTTTAATTTTTTTTCAAATGTAAGTTCTATTTTAATCTCTTCCACACCTATTTACCAAGATTAAATCTAAAGGCAATACCAGCATTAGTATTCAATGTGGGGAACGCGTTTGAGGTCTTAAACTTACTTACGGTTTGATCATAATACAGGCGCGCCGTTAATTTCGGCGAAAGCATATAGTCTGCGCTGGCCTTTAACGACCATATTCTTTGGCCGGCCGTAACTTGATCCAGGCCTTCTTGAATCCGACGGATTACCGTTTGGTTATCACGCAAGCTAAAGTCCAATTTCAAATCCAAGTTGGAAGTAATTTTTTGAGGTCTACCGTCAGTGATGACATTAAAACTTACATCCTTAATGATGTATCCCGTACCCAGCACAAATTCATACCCCTTAGTATCTGTCATCTGATTGTTGACCAGAGAAAGATTTAGTTGGCGATTACGCTTGATGTCCAAACGCAAACTAGCCTGATTCTTCATTCGCATATTGATTCCTACGAATGGCCCAAAGTTCTCTGCAATACTGATCTGAGAGATTTGGAAATCTGGAAGGAAATCACCGTTCGAATTGCGAATGTTGTTTGGCGGTTCACCGTTTTGAATACGTTGCTGCAAGAGCAAATTGCTTTGAAACGAATTCTGGGTATACAAACTCTTGTACGTGTGGGTGAGCGTGAAGCTCTGAAAGTTCTTTTTAAACCATGGAATATTCATCAATCCGTTAAAGTTCAAGGTCCAATTCGGCATCGGTATCCTAGGTCGTCCATTCAATTCTACCTCCGAAGGATCGCGTCCACTATATGCTGCTAAGAACGCTGGAATTAAAACATCTGCACTGTTGTAACTGTAGCCGTCGTATCCTTCTCGCGTTCCCGTCGTATCCTGAACACCCGAAATAAAATTGGGTATGTAGGCCGGGTCAATCTGCTCACGCGCTAGGGCTAAGCGCTCTGAAACTACATTGCGGTGACTTAGGAACGTTTCGTAAACCTGAGAAAACGACGAACTGTCTAGCGGCTCAAAAGCACTCCCGATAGAAAGGAAGGAAACACTGTAGTTCCCCATGTCCATTGGATTAAAATGGTAATAACCTTCCGATAAACCTAGCGTGGTATCTTGCAACGGATCGTGGAATCGATAGATTGAACTGCTGTTTAACCCGGATACGCGCGTTGCCGTGATTTGAAGACGAATGTCCTGCCAAGGCTCAACGACAGCGCGGAAATTCAGATTTTCGGTGAATGTTTTCTGGAATTGGTTGGGCTGTTTTGGGTTTTTCGTGAGCCAATTATTTTCAGCTGCGCGCTCTGCAACAGCACTTTGCGCACCAAAGACAAAATCTACACCCGGAGCAAACAAACTGCTTGGGTCCATTCCAAAGGAAACAGGATTAGTAACGATCCCAGGGAGTAATGTACCGTTCGTTTGTGAATAGGTTAACGATGCGCTTCGTACCATCATGGCAACTCGAGCAGTTCCTAAGAGTATTTTTGAATCTTTCTTTTCTTTTTCGTCTTCCCCTTCTTTCTTGTCTTTACCTTCTTTTCCCTGAGCTCCGCGTTTTGGGGGCGCACCGCGACGGCGAGACTGTGGTGTTGGGCGCGCTCCTTGGTTCGCCTTGCGCAAAAAGGGCACTTGATTGTAGAAGTTTACAAAATTGGCATTTCCGTTGAATTGAATGGAATTGGAATTTTGAATACGGTTGCCATAGTACAATTCTGGCCGCGCTTTAGGATTCAAAGCAGCAGTTGAATTTGACGTCCAGTCGTAATTTGCAGTGTAGCGTAATGAAGTGGATGTGAAATCCATGAACGGGAGTTTGTTCAATGGTATTTGCCAGTTCAAGTTGAGCGTTTGGTGGAACTGAGTAGGACGCCCTAGAGCGGCTAATCCAGCAGCAATGGTATCTCTGTTTGCTTGAGTCTTGGGATTCCCTGGCAATTCATCAACGCGACTTTGGGCGGTCGCGTTATAATCTAGTTTTATCCCCTTACTTAGATCGTACGCTATGTCGTACATCCGCTTCGTGGTTAATTCCTTATTGTAGGTAATCGGCAACTTGATGGACGGATCAAACGTATTGCGCATCTGCAGCAAATTCACTTGACGTCGCAATTCAGTGCGCATACTTACTTTCGACGGCAAATAATAGAAGTTAAAATCGCGAATAAGGCCCAATTGTTTATTCTTCACCAAATTTTTAAATGGCGCAACGTTCTGCGGACGCGTTTGGTAGCTGTAATTCAAAGAAGCCAAATGCATGAAACGTTGATCTTGAACAATATTTATGGTGCGCTTCTCACTTTCAGTGTAAGCGTATGAGGTGTTGAAATTACTAATGGCAAATGGAGAATTGGCCCAATTTATATTTGGCCGTGCTTCTTTTCCGCCTTTTTCACCCTTTGCTTTGGATTCCTTTCCTTTTGGACCCATCGATTGTGGACCAGGACCTCGCGGCCCAGGTTCGGCACCACCACCAGCGCCCTTTTCTTTGCGCACATTAGTAAAATTCAAACTCTTGCGCATGTTGTATTCCTGACCCGCAAAGCGAATACTATCTCGTTCCTGTTGATTTGAAACGTTTGCCAATGCACTCTTAAATTCAATATCCGGATCAAGCGGGTTGAATTGCGGGCTCTTGAAGCTCTCAGAGAAGCTGAAGAACATTGGCACTTTTACACCCGCCTCTTGAGGCAATACTTTATCAAGGTTGACGTTCGTCTGAACCCCGTAAGAGCGCTCTGCAAATTTATTTCGTTCATTCACCGTCTGATCGATGGACCCAAAACCTATGGTGGAATACATACCGGTTAGATTCACATTGGCAAAATCAGCCAACTTTGCGCTTGCCGTTGCTGTTGCCGCCCAACCGCCGCGGTTATCAAAATCACTCAGGCGCAATTCATTCACCCATATTTCCGCGCATTTTGATTGACCATCATCACCATCTGTCGCCGTCCGTTTTTTAGGATTTCGCACCCCAATCAATAACGTCCGTATGTTTCCTAAGTTTGGCGAACCTACCACACTCAGTCGTTTACCGTCGGGGGTTGTAACGGTGTATTTATTACTTAAACTGAGCGTAGGATCAGTTTCCATCGCTGTATTGCGAGTAAGTTTCAAAGTTTTGAGGTCTTCAAACGACACGTCGATGTTGTTGTCTTGAGGCCAAATATCTTCGGGAATGAGTTCGCCCCAAGGCGTGACCTTTAACGGCACTTCGTATTCGTAGAAGTTGCCGTTGTAATCGGAACCGAGTCGAACAAAAATGCTTAAATCGCCGTCGTTCAAGTCTTCAAAATCACCGGCTGCTTCTGCGTGCACGAACATGCGTAAACGCTTGTACATCCGCATATCAAAGTTGAAATTCCGGAATACTGCACGGGCATCACCATCTTCTAATCCACAAATTTCGAGCGACATGCTTTGCTCGTTCTGCTGAATGATCTGAGTACCGCCGTAAACCAATTGGCGCTCTATATCTGGAGGCAATACATAAGGAATGGGCACACGACCACCATTCTCTTCGAGGTTAACCGCATTTACGTTGAAGTTGGTCTCGTCGTCTTCATCCACAGGAACGTTTTCGCGGACATCATCGAGGTTGAAGGGGAATCGGCGCCACTCGCCACGAACCAACTCAAGCTTCGCGAAGCGCATCACCAATGGATTCTCAAATTCCGTTAAGAACATACGCATGAAACGAATCGAGCGAAAATCTTGAATTCCTCCCACCTTTTTCTCGGGCTGGAATACTGGGATTTTGAATTGGATCCAGCGTGTTGGACGACTCATTCCGTTGGGAAGATCGTGGCTTTGCGTTTCAAAAATATCCGCAACGTGATTCTTACCTACCACTAAATCTTCAGGACGCATGCTTATGCGGTACTGGAAATAGCTTTCTGTTTTACTCAGCGTTTGATCCCGGTTCGCATCTTCTTTATCAGGGACATTTGTTGCAGATGCAGGTGCGCCATTGATGGTCTCAGTTGCACTGTTGCCTTGGACACCGTTGAAGTTTTTATAGCGCTTCATTATATCTGCTGCTGCATTGTCTAAGCTATCACCTCTGTAGAACACGAAGTTATCCGCACTTGGGTCTGGATAGGCACGCACATAGGCGTTCGATGTCGTACCATAGGCCGCGGCGATGCGTTGTAAATAGTTCCCTGTACCGATGGGTGCCCAAGCACGCTCCTCACCATCGTCGAGCGCATCAAAACCAACATCTTGTGCCTCGCGCGCACCACTGGCGTTATCGAAAAATTCGGTGATGGGTTGAATTTCACTGAGCAGTCCCCACTGGGTGCTATCCATTCCACTTTTATCTCCATCTGCCGGAATTCCGTTTTCGAAACTCTGACGACCGTCTTTCAGAATGTCTTCGCTAACACTTCCCAAATTAAAGTAGATGTCCCCACCGTCTGGGGCATTGGGATTGTCGTAGAACGGATCCATCACCCAAAATTGGATAAATTCAATATTCTGTTCTTCAAAATTATTGATTTGAAGGGGGCGCATAATGCCACCCCAACGCGAGGCCGGGTCATTTAGGAATCCATCCGCATCCATACCTGCACTAATACCCGATTGTCCTTCCACTTCGTAATTGTATGGACCGCGCTCATTTGGGTAATACGCAAGATCAAACATGGCTAAGTTGCGTGCTTCATTTGTGCTCAAGCTGTAATTTGGAAAGACCTCCTTTACCAAAACCTCACGCATGCGTTGGTCGGAGGTGATTTCCGGGTTATTACGAATATTATCCGGAACACTAGATCCGCCGGTATAGAGGGATGGATCGATAATGTACCAGGCGAGTTTTGCACGATTGTAACCGTACGCTAGATCATTATTTAACTCACTTTCAGGAAATAAATCTACTTGCTTTCCTGGAGTAGATGCGAGGTTCCACGCATTTAAGCTGCGCAAATCAATGGTGGTTTGGGAACTCTCAAAATCGTCTAGATAAGTGGTTTCTGCTCCCGTAATTCGAATCCCTCTTGGCGAACCGGGAATAAGATGGGCAAATTCTCCGCGGAATTGAAGTTGAGATTTTTCTTTGGTTTCAATAAAGGGCAATGCATCTACAAAGCGGGTCAAATACGGCGCCTCAGCATTGTAGTTGGTATTCATGCCCCAAATGGTATTTGAAATGGGCTCATCGCCAATATTTACCTTTTGAGTAAGTGGGCGTTCAGTGAGGTGCAGCCAGGTACCACCAATATTCAGATTATCATTCACCTTATGATCAATGGTCGTTCCGTAAAAGGTTTTCGTCTGTACATTGAACATGGTATTGTTTTCGAACCCAACTTTAATAGGTGACCCGGAATTTAACACCCCTTCATTGATGATTCGAACCCGTCCCAACGAATAATCTACCGTATAATCTTGATTTTCTACTAAAGTGCGCCCCCCGGCAGTAACACTCACAGAACCTTGTGGAATATTGAAGGCACCTAAACTAATTTCAGAACCCGAAGCACTTTTGTATTGCCCACGCAAGATGAATTTATTTTTCTGCGTTTGCTCTTGCGCACGGAAACGCGTGCTATCATATAGCGCATTGTACACGTACTTATTTCGTGCCTGTTCGGTATCCAACTTACGCTCGAGGTTACTACCAAAGGGCTCTACGACTGGAAAAATAACCTTACCGCGTTGCTTGTCGATGGTTACGCCCTGTACAAAATCAAAAATACCATCCGGATAAGGATCATTGTTGGTATTCAGTTTATCCATTTCCATCACACCAATGAGCAGGGTATCACTTAAATTACCGTCCGGTAAAAATGGAATGGGTACCCCCGTTTCATCGTTCATGTACAAGATGTCCATGTAGAAGTCTTCCCGGTCCAATTGGTAGGCATTGAGCGCATAAATGTTCTTCATCATCAAATCCCAAGTCGGCATGCGCACATCCAAAACGGTACTTTTAAGTAACTTCAAAATCAATGTACTCGGTGGAGTCACCCCATCGTTAGAAAATTCACCTACTTGATACGTTCTACCTGCTGCAGTATATTGAAAAGCCACCGCTAAAACCTCATCTTGATTGAGCGACTGAGTTAAGGTGATGTATCCGAGCTGTGGATGAACATTGTACTGATTGGGTTCTAGTTTTCGCGCATTGGCCAATTCTACATACTCTTTCGCCTCCACGAAACCATTGGAACTCAGATCTTGATTTGCAAGCGCAATATCACGTACCCCTGGAATAGCCGACCCCAAAGCCAACGGATCCAACGTATTGTTGGCATTGTTTGGAAAACCTTCAATGTTAGTATTTGAACCAGGAAAAATACTTATTCCTGGTAAATTCAGGCTGTCATTGCGATAAGCGTAGCGCTTGTCCGCACCCAAATCCATAAATGCAACAATATTTCGCAAGTTCTCCGTTGAGCTGCGCTCATTGGTCACCCAAACCTCGACTTTAGTAATCTGTACTGGGGAGGTAATAAGTGGAATATTCTCTAAATACTCCTCGTAATGGTCTCTAAAAAATTGACTTAGGAAATAATGACGATTGGCTTCGTATTGATCCCCTTGAATCATAAATTCCGTGGTGGTTCCGCCACCTTGAACGTTAATACTCTCGCTTTGAGACCGTTGTTCTGAGAATACGGTGGTGACCATGGTGTTACCAAACTGGAATTGGCCCTTGAGTCCAAACAAACTTTGAGCCCCTGTAATAAGGGAACTGTTTAATGGCAAGTTAATATTACCCATTTCCAGGCGCTTGACAATGTCGTCTTCCTCGCCTTCGAAGTCCAATTTCATTTTATTATCGAATGCAAACGTTGCCTCCGTGTCGTAATTCACTCCCAAATCCAGTCGATCGCCAATTTTACCTTTGACATTCATTTGAATACGCTGCCCAAAATCAAAGGCAAAAGTCTTTTGATTTCGCACTGGTATGCCTGGATTTTCTACGTATTGGTATTTTCCGCCAAATCGAATTTCTGCCATTCCTTGAGGACGAATCTCAACCAAATCGCTCCCAAAAACTTGTCCTAAGGCTTCATTTCCAGTTTGAATCTGAGGAATCAAACCTGCATTTTCACGAGGATCGTCTCCAGTCGCATTGAATGCAGCGCTTTTGGAATTGAAATAGTCGTTTTCCGCCTGGTCATACATCCATTGACGGTATTGGTCCGTAGTCCAAACTTCAGGAACGGGCAACAGAACATCGCCAATGCGTTTGTAGACTAGATAATTCCCTGAGATGGGATCGTAAATAATATCACGCTGAAAGTTGGAAGGCTCAGGTAAAGTAATACTCCCTGAGGTTTGGGTCGTATCAGTACTACCCCCATCGTTTTGACCAAAGAGTTGCTGCGGACGGCTAAGTAACGCGACCAGCAAAAGCCAGACATATGTCTTTAACAAATTTCGCGTCATCTAGAGCATTTGAAGGGCTTGACGGACCAATTCTTCCGTGGGCGCCCCTGGGTTTTGTTTCAACAGTTTGTTCAATACTGTTTCCGCTTGCTTTGCGCTAATGCCTAAAGTTGTGAGTGCTGCATGCGCTTCAGCCCGTGCGCCACTTCTTGCCACTGGACCACCGGCATCCAGACCAGCTGTTGTTTTTAGCACTTTGTCTTTGAGGTCAATCACTATTCTCTGTGCCGTTTTTGCACCAATTCCCTTCACCCCTTGAAGCGTAGGAACATCTTCGCTCAAAATGGCTTGTTCCACCTCTGTGGGGCTCAATGAACTCAAGATGACACGTGCGGTATTCGCACCTACCCCGCTAACACTAATCAACAATTCAAAAAGTGCTTTCTCGCGTGGCGTACTAAATCCAAAAAGCATCTGCGCATCTTCCCGAACTAGATGGTAAGTGTACAACAACCCTTCAGATAGCGGCTCTACATCCGCGTAAGTATTTAAAGAAATTTGCACATCATATCCCACACCAGCACAATCCACTACCACTTGAGTGGCGGACTTTAAGACGAATGCTCCTTTTACGTAGTAAATCATGGTCTAAACCGATTGAACCAATAACTAACGCTTGATTCCTAGTTATCGTGTGTTTTAAACGAAAAAAGCCGCGCAATGTGCGCGGCGATTCTTAATGTTATTTCTTAATGACTGACTATGAGTTTTTTATACCCTTCACCGTCGATTGAATAAAGATAAATTCCATTACTGAGATCATGTACCGCTACAGCATTTGTCCCAGGCAAGAGTGATTTACGCTTTACTAAAGCACCGAGTGCATTATATATCGCAAGTTCACCTGAACGTTGTACTTCAACAGAAATAATATTCTTAGCAGGGTTTGGATACAAACGACTTTCATTGACCTGTAGAGCGATGGTTCCCATGGTCGGACCGGCAGAAATTGTTACCCAAACACTCAAACTATCATTTGCATCCTTACCGCTGTAGAAAACATAACGGGTAGAATCCGAACAAGTCGCGCTCGTGGTCGGCGAATATACATGACCGCTAAAATCGTTTTTCTCCATTCCAGCATCAATAGTCACATGTCCAATTGAATTATCAACATCTGCACCGTAACAATAGTCCCAACAAAAATAGCCACTATCATAGGCACAAGTCGGGTTGGCATAGGCACGGCGTACATATACCTCTAAATCTTCAGTGCTTGTATTTTTCACCTTGATATGAAAGCCATAATCGGACACTGAAGTTGAGTTAATCTCAATAAGAGTATCCTGCTCAACTACCATTAACGATTGACCGTAGGTGATCGAGCTTAATGCAACAAACAAAAGGAGTATACTTCTTTTCATATATAGGGATTTTTACTAGGCTCAAATATAAACAATGTCTTTCAGACCAAAGAAGACATTTTATAACCTTCTTTTTATTAAATTTCCGCATTCAAAAACACAAATGCATGAAAAAAATTCTACTCACCTTCACTGCCTTGTTTGCTGGAGCAACTGCTTTCGCGCAAGGTCAAAGCACGATTCAGTCGTGGGACTTTAACTCAGGTATCCCAACAGGCTGGACGCAATCTACAAATGCTTCTGACGGTGGATTCCAAGCGGGATCTGCTTCTTCAGTAAGCTCCCAGTATTTCACCATCACTGATCCAGGATCCAACATCGTTGCGACCAATGATGACGACTGTAACTGTGATAAATCAGACGAATACCTCATTACGGACACGCTTGACCTAAGCAACTACTCCGCATTACACGCCACCTTTAAGAGCTTCTATTTCGGTGCTACATACAGTGGATCTACAGAATCAGCAGAATTCCTCTACACTACTAACGGAGGATCTACCTGGACCTCTTTAGCAGATATCACTCCAGGAGCAGATTGGACTTCTCAATGGATTGATATTAGCGCAGCATGTGGTAATAGCAATGTTCAGTTTGCTTTTAACTACCAAGATGCAGGTGGTTGGTTGTATGGTTTAGGAATTGATGATTTCTCAATTTTCGCACCCTACAATTTTGACCTTGCAACGGAGTCTTTGGACATGTTTAGCACAGTTGGATTGAACAATGCACCTTTCACTATTGAAGGCACGATCACGAATTATGGTGGAACGACCATTACGTCGATGGATTTGAACTACAAAGTCAACAACGGATCGACTGTAACGCAATCGCTTTCCGGTTTAAGCATTGCACCTTACCAGACGTATACCTATTCTCATGGCACCGCTTGGAATCCTGGTTCAACAGGCACCTACACTGTAGATGTTTGGGCTTCTTCATTAAACGGAGGAAACGACCAAAACACAGGTAATGACATGCTAACTTCAACTATTGAGGTGGTAACAGCAACCGCAGATCGTGTGGTTCTTGCTGAAGAATTCACTTCGTCGACTTGTGCGCCTTGTGCTAGTTTCAATCCAGGTTACAAGCAACTTCTAGACGATAATGATGCGAATACTTCTGGTACGCAGTTAGTTTCTGTGAAATACCAGATGAACTGGCCATCACCAGGAAATGACCCTGCTTACAATGCAGAAGCTTTGGCGCGTCGCAGTGCTTATGGCATTAGCGGTGTTCCAGATGTAGTGTATTCAGGATCAAACATTCCAACTAGTCAGGCAAATATTGATGTCGTTACAGCTATTCCTGCATTGGCTGAAATGTCTGCAGAATGGAGTTTCACAGGCAACTATATTCAATGTGATGTGGAAGTTGAGGCTTTAGGAGATTTAGGCTCGAACAATGTATTGCACATGGCGATGATCGAAAAAGAAATCGGTCATAACGTCCAAACGAACGGAGAAACTACGTTCTATCACGTCTTCCGTAAATTCATGGACGGCTCTAACGGACACTCAATGGGCTCGATGACTTCAGGAAATACCTATACGCACTACGCGAACTCAACCATTTCAGTGAACTCTGCTCCGGCACAAGGTTCATTTGATTTCTGGATAGGTACAAGCAACATGGACATCATCGTATGGTTACAAGACAACACCACTGGTGAAGTATTGCAAGCCGCTTACGCAGATTACACGACATCAAGTGTAAATGAAATGGACAACCTTGCTCGTTACATTGCAGTCTACCCTAACCCAGCAAATGACTTTGCAGGCGTTGAGATTGACTTGATGGACCGTTCTGAAGTAGCTATTAACGTTGTGAATGCAATGGGCCAAACGGTCTATACCAATGCACAAACGCTTGATGCGGGTACACAAAAAATCAATCTAGAAACCAGCACCTTAAGTGCAGGTTTATACTTTGTAAACGTAAATGTGAATGGCGTAAGCAAGACCTTGCGTTTGAACATTGCACACTAAGACTTAAAAATTGCTATTTTTACGGGGGACTTTGGTCCCCCGTTTTTTTTTGATTAAATCGCTCCAAATGAAAAACCTAATCACAGCATTCGCTGTAATGCTCCTCACAGTAGGATTGCAAGCACAACAATTGCCCAGCACAACGCTCAAAACCCTAGACGGAAAACTCGTAGATATTAAAGACCAAATCAGCACAGAAGGACCCACTGTGATTGGTTTCTGGGCAACGTGGTGTAAACCGTGTATTAAGGAATTAACTGCATTTGCAGATTATGCGATCGACTTGGAAGAAGAATTCGGAGTGAAGGTTTTAGCCGTAAGTATAGACGATACCCGAAACTCTTCACGTGTAGCCCCAATGGTCCAAGGTCAAGGGTGGGAATACACCATTCTTTTAGACGAAAACCAAGATTTAAAACGCAACCTAGGTATTGTTAACGTGCCTTTCACCATAGTTTTAAATGCGGATGGCGAAGTCGTTTGGAAGCACAGCGGCTATTCACCTGGAGATGAAGAAAATCTAGCCGAAGTTGTTTCAAAAGTCGCTCGCGGAGAATCGGTTGAACATTGATACCAATGAACCGATTAGCCATAAGACTACTTCTGTTGCTCCTCTTACCTGGAGCAGCCATAGCTCAAGATTCTTTCGGCGGCCAATTGCATGGGAATTTCCAGCTGGACGGGCAATGGTATTTGCGCGATGAGGGGATTGACCCTACCGGAGAATTCTACCCAGATGAGCGTTTCCTGGGCCAGGGATATGCAAACTTCGTGTACACAGACGGCGACTTTTCCGGCGGCTTACGTTATGAAAATTATCAGAATGTCATGCTCGGTTTCCCAGAGGGCTATCGCGGCGAAGGCATTACTTACCGCTACTTACAGTTTAAACAGGATAACCTAGATGTTACTGTAGGAAGTTTTTATGAGCAGTTCGGTTCCGGTATGGTCTTTCGTTCTTACGAGGAGCGAGGATTAGGCTATGATAATGCAATGGATGGGGTGCGCGTCAAAGCGAATCTTGCGAAAGGTGTTTACCTCAAGGGCGTACTAGGACGGCAACGTTTCTATTTTGAAAAAAGCCCAGGTCTATTAAGAGGTGTAGATGCCGAAATCAACTTAAGTGAACGTTGGCATGTGCTCGACTCTTTGGGTCTTCGTTGGACAATCGGTGCTAGCTACCTAAGTAAATACCAACGTGCAAACGATCCATTTTTAGTTCTACCCGAAAATGTTGCTGCAGGAGGTATTCGTTCCCAATTGATGAAAGGTCCGTGGGTATTAAATACCGAATTCGCCTATAAAGCCAACGATCCTAGTGCCGATAATAGCTACATCTATAAAGATGGAAACGGTTTTATAGCCAATCTTAGCTACAGTAAAAATGGACTTGGGGTGATTGCTGGCGTGAAACGCATAGACAACATGAGCTTCCGTAGCGACCGTAATGGAAGTACCATCGACATGTTGGTAAACTACCTTAGCCCGACCACTGAGGTTCATACCTACGCTTTGCCCGCATTGTACCAATATGCAACCCAAATTAATGGCGAAGAAGGCATCCAATTGGAAGCCAATTATAGATTCAAACGCAAATCTAAACTCGGCGGGAAATATGGGACGCTTGTGAGCATTAATTACAGTGCTGTTCAAAGCATTGATAAAGACTACGTCGCAGCTTCTAATGACACCCTACGAACTTTACAAGGCTACTACAGTGACCCTTTGGAGCGTGGAACCATTCCATATTTCCATGACTTAAACTTTAAAATCAGTAAAAAAGTCAATCGATCGTTTAAATACAACCTCACCTATTTAAACTTGCACTATAACCGCAGCGTGCTTGAAGATGGATTAGGCGATGAGCCTATGCTTTCAAACCCCGAAAACATAAAGACCATGGACGCGGATGTGGTTGTTCTAGAAACCCTCTACAAAGTGAAATCTAAACACTACTTGCGCAATGAATTCCAGTTGCTCTCCACGAAAGACGATCGAGGGAGTATGGCCATGGCGCTGATAGAATACAGTATTGCACCACATTGGTTTTTTAGCGTTCAGGACATCTACAACTATGGAAACCCCGACCCTGATCAACAGCTCCATTACCCGCTCGCAAGTGTGGTTTATACAGAGGGCACGAGCCGATTCCAACTATCCTATGGGCGCCAACAACGCGGTATTTTCTGTGTAGGTGGTGTGTGTCGTGTTGTTCCACCTTCGAATGGTGTAAGTTTCTCCTTAACCACTAGTTTCTAAGAAATGAAGCAACTCCTACTTTTACTCAGTATTTTCACATCGCTGTTCATTACTCCGTCATGTGATGTTATTGACCAACCGTTTAAGGGAAACGTTCAAGATACCACCAGTACGCAGCAGCAACGCAATGTACTTATCGAAGATTTTACTGGCCACCGTTGTAAGAACTGTCCCAAAGCCTCAAAAGCTATTGAAGCATTAGTAGATGCCTACGGCTCAAGAATCATTGGTCTTGCAATACACGCAGGACCGGGAAACTTTACCAATACTAATGCAGATTACCCTACTGACTTTACTACCCCTGAAGGAAAAGCGATTCAAAACTTTTTCGGGACGAATTTCCTTCCCGTAGGTATGATAAATCGTGAGAATTGGACCGCATCTGGCAATGGACACTGGTCCGCATACACCAACTGGCCTACATTAAGTTCTGAAGCTATTGACTCTACCCTACACATTGCATTAGAAGCATCTGCAACTGTTGTAAATGATACTGTTTTAGAGGTCACTACCGAAGGGTTTCCGCAGACACCACTACTTCATGATCTGTCTATTGTGGTATTAATTAAAGAAAGTAATATCGTGAGCCCACAGCTTATGCCCGATGATACCAGAGACAGCAGCTATGTGCACATGAATGTTCTTCGAGATTTCGTAACAGATACTTGGGGTACCGCTTTTGGTAATTCCCCAATGGTCCCGGGTGATGAACTCTCTAAGACTTTCCTAGGATCCTGGAACACCAGTTGGATTAAGTCGAATGCTGCCGCCGTAGTCTACGTCTACAACCCAACCAATTACCGCATACTTCAAGTGATTGAAGTTCCTATCAATTAGGATTTCTTTGAAAATTTAAGATTGCGCTTAAAACCATCGTAGCCCGTTCTTCGAATGGCTGAACCTTTCATGATTTCATCCCATAATTCGTGGGTCACCTCTTCCCAATCTTCCCAACTTTTAGTTGCTATGGCTTCTCTTAATTGGAAATCAGGTTCGGAGGTTGGCTTCGAGAATCGATTCCAAGGACATACATCTTGACAAACATCGCAACCGTATACCCACTCCTCCATCTTCTCTTGATACGCATTGGGCAAGGCCTTCTTATACTCAATCGTCAGGTAACTGATACACTTATTGCTATCCACTACTGTCGGTGCAACTATCGCTTGTGTGGGGCATGCATCTATACACGCCGTACAAGTGCCGCAATGGTCCGTACTGGGTCCATCAGGAGCCAACTCTAAATCGATGATCAGTTCGCCAATAAAAAAGAAACTACCCTCCTTTTTACTCAGTAATAAACTGTGCTTTCCTATCCAACCCAAACCACTCCTGCGTGCCCAAGCCCGATCCATTACTGGTGCACTATCCACGAATCCTCTACCCTCGACTTCACCAATTTCTGCACGAACGCCTTCCAGCATACGCTTGAGTTTTCCACGAATGACTTTGTGGTAATCACGACCATAGGCATACTTTGAAATCTTTGGAATTCCGGCTTCCTGTTCTTGTACTGGATAATAATTCAGAAGAACACTAACCACTGATTTTGCCCCTGGCATGAGCTTTCGGGGGTCTAAACGCGCATCAAAATGGTTTTCCATCCAGGACATTTCGCCATGATATCCTGCATTCAACCAACGCTCTAATCCTGTGGCCTCCTCTTCTAGAAAATCAGCTTTGGCTATACCACAAGCAAAAAAGCCCTGCTCTTTTGCAAGACGTTTAATAATCCTTGAAGCTGCCTCCGGTGACATTAAAACAACGAACCCGTTGCGCCTGAATCTTTACGCGCCTTTCCCAAATGTTGATAGGCCTTTTCCGTAACCATACGCCCTCTTGGGGTGCGAAGAATGAAACCTTCTTTGATCAAATAAGGCTCGTAAACTTCCTCTATAGTTTCCGCTTGCTCCCCTATTGCAGTACTTAAAGTGCTTAGTCCTACTGGTCCGCCAGCGAAATTATCTATGAGCACGGAAATGATTTTATTGTCCATCTCATCTAAACCACGGCTATCTACATTCAATGCATTTAAACCGTATTCGGCAATGGCAACATCAATGGATCCATTTCCTTTGACCATGGCAAAATCCCGTACACGACGCAATAAAGCGTTTGCAATACGTGGTGTCCCTCTCGAACGGCTCGCAATGCGTATTGCGGCTTCATATTCCGTTGGCACATTCAATATTTCAGCACTACGATCAACAATGGTACTGAGCAATTCAACATCGTAATACTCTAATCTGGCATTTATACCAAAGCG
>JAHEKP010000082.1 GCA_024638285.1 Cryomorphaceae bacterium | reverse complement strand
TCTTCCGTTTCACGCAAGCAGGTTCTGAGGTATCGGCACTTCTAGGTCGTATGCCTTCTGCGGTAGGTTACCAGCCAACCCTAGCTTCTGAGATGGGTGCGATGCAAGAGCGTATTACTTCAACTAAGAACGGATCTATTACTTCGGTGCAAGCGGTATACGTACCTGCGGATGACCTTACGGATCCGGCTCCTGCAACAACCTTTGCTCACTTGGATGCAACAACAGTATTATCACGTAAGATCGCTGAGCAAGGTATCTACCCTGCGGTTGATCCACTAGATTCTACTTCTCGTATCTTGACTGCGGATATCGTAGGTAAAGAGCACTACGATACTGCACAACGAGTGAAAGAAACATTGCAGCGTTACAAAGAATTGCAGGATATCATCGCGATTCTTGGTATGGAAGAGCTTTCAGAAGATGATAAGCTTGTTGTATCTCGCGCTCGTCGTGTAGCACGTTTCCTTTCCCAGCCGTTCCACGTAGCAGAGCAGTTTACTGGTTTGCAAGGTGTATTGGTTGATATTAAGGATACCATCAAAGGCTTTAACATGATTCTTGATGGCGAATTAGATCAATATCCAGAAGCGGCTTTCAACTTGAAAGGTACCATTGAGGAAGTGATTGAAGCTGGCGAGAAAATGTTGGCTGAGGCCTAATTGGTTTAATGATGTATTTAGAAGTCATTACACCTGAAGAGGTATTGTTTAAAGGCCAGGTGAGTTCAGTGAAGCTTCCAGGTAAGGACGGTTTGTTCCAAATCCTGAAAGATCACGCACCCATCATTGCGTCGCTTGCTGCAGGTACAGTAAGCATTCGAGTGGCTGACGATACAAGAACTCTAGATCATTTGAGCTCTCAGGTCATCCTTGATACCTCAGACGATAAGTTGTGCACCGTAGAGGTAAGCGGCGGCGTTATTGAGTGTAAAAATAATATGATCTCCGTTCTAGCAAGTTAAACGTTAGATGAACTCCATATAGATCCCCGCAACTCACAGAGTTGTGGGGATTTTTTTTGAAACGAAGTATAGTAGGCTAAGACTAGGTTCTATCTTCGTAGTCCAACACACAAGAAATGAAATACATACTTACACTAGGATGTCTACTCATAGTTTTAGCCAGTACAGCTCAAGAGTTTGGACAACGCAAGGGTTTTCGAGGCATCGTTGCTAAACAGGATAAATCAATAGAATTAAACGAGGTAGAGGTGAGTTCGTCTTTGGCGAAAACCACTTATGCCGCTGCAACTCGTCAGATTACGGTTTTAACGGCGAAGCAAATTCAGGAGCTTCCCGTAAATAACATTAATGAGTTGTTGGATTACATGGGTAGTGTTGATATGCGTCAACGCGGACCCCTAGATGTACAGGGCGACCTGGGTGTTCGGGGCGGTACTTTTGATCAAACTTTAGTATTGGTCAATGGTGTTCGAATGAACAACCCGCAAACTGGGCATCACAACATGAATCTGCCGGTTCCGTTGCAGATGATCGACCGAATCGAGGTGATTCAAGGTGGAGCTACGAATGCGCATGGAATTGGCGCGATGACAGGCGTGGTAAATATTGTTTTGAAATCTGCACCGCATAAATTTAACGCCGGTTATGCACTGACCACGGGCGAAAATGGCTTGTTAAACTCAAGCTTTTACGTAGGTAAAAAGATGGGTAAATGGGGCGTACAGTTAGGTCAGCAGTCTCAAAAAACGGCCGGTTACATTTCAAATACAGATTTTGAAAGCAGTAAGCTTTTTGTCAATCTTGAACGCGAGTTTAAATTGGGTAAGGAAAAAGGGCATATCTCCATCTTTTATGCGGAAAATCAGAAAGCCTTTGGTGCACAGAATTATTACACCTCTGCATTTCCGGACCAATTTGAAGCGACTTCGACGCGCATTTTTGGTTTGAAATTAGACGAGTCAATAGGATTGAATACGGATTTTAGGTTTAATATGAATCTCGTTACAGGTACGGACCGCTTCGAATTGTACCGCGAAACGGCGGGTCTAGGCGGTTTTGACGCAAGTAATGTTGCATACGACAAGCTTTCAAACGGTCGTTATTATCGTCCGGCAGATGGCGATACTGCTGCTTCCTGGTACAGTGGCCCCAACTTTCATCAAACGTTAGTTTTTAATCAGAATATGGTTGCAACACACCGTTGGAATGTAATGCATCAGACAAGCTTAGGGTATAACCTCCGCTTTGATGAGATTCATTCCAATGTACTAGGTGGTGATTACGGGGATGTGTACCTCGTGCCTGGATGGGACGGTTACACTATGGACAAAGGCGCTTCTACTACGGACTTTTCATTCTTCTTAGAGCACAAATACACCAGGGAGCGTTTTCAAGTTACGGCAGGGGCGATGTTGAATAACAACTACGGTCCTCGTGGTGATTCCTCGTATTTCTTTGCGCCTTCACTCGACGTATTGTACCGTCTGACTAAAGACGCGTCTTTATATGCGACGGCGAACCGGTCCATGCGCTATCCTACTTATACCGATTTGTATTACAATCGTGGAGGTGCGCAAGGTTCATTAGATTTAAGTCCGGAATCGGCCTGGAATTATGAATTGGGCTACAAGCAAAAATCCGGACAGGTCTATTCCTCTGCGGCATTGTTTCACAGACGTTCGAAAGATCTTATTGATTGGGTATCGTATGCAGGGGATCCTATCGCGTATGCCTCTAACATCACTTCACTTGCCTTGACTGGCATCGAAGGTGGTATGCAGTACAATGCATCGAAGCGTAAGGCACTCCTGCGTAATGCGACTGTTCAGGCTGCTTTTATGCGCGGTGTTACTCCTGAGGTAGACTTCTCCAGTCTTTATGCCCTGGACTATTTGCAAGCAAAAGTGAATGCGCGTGCCACCCAACGCTTAGGTCTTGGATTTTTCTTGAATTACAGTATTACCCTGCAAGATCGTGTAGGAACCTATATGAGTTCTAGTGGTGATGAGGTGAAGTATGACCCTTTTGCATTGGTTGATCTCAAACTGTACTATGCACCTGCAGGAGGAATCTTCAAACGCCAATTTCCATTCCAGGCTTTCGTAAACATCAATAACGCTTTGGATGCGGCGTATTACGATCGTGGAAATGTGCTACAGCCCGGTCGCTGGGTAAGTACGGGGTTTGAGTTTAGATTTAGGTAATGGAATTAAAGGACTTATCATATTTAGGAGAGGAAACGAATGCCAAAATGCCCGTCCTATTCTTAGGACATGGAAGTCCCATGAATGCCATTGAAGACAATGCGTTTGTCAAAGGATTCCGTGAAGTGGGGTCGGTGGTGCAACGCCCCAAGGCCATTCTTTGCATTTCCGCGCACTGGGAAACTTATGGCACCAAGGTGACAGCCATGGAAATGCCCAAGACCATACACGATTTTGGTGGATTTCCTCAAGCCTTGTATGATGTTCAATATCCTGCGCCGGGCAGTCCGGAACTGGCTCGAATGACGCAGGATTTGTTGCAGCACGATTGCGAGCTCGACCATCATTGGGGGCTTGATCACGGCGCCTGGAGTGTTATAAAACACATGTACCCTGAGGCGGATGTACCGGTGGTTCAGATGAGCTTGAACAGGTATAAGACTCCGGCAGAACACATCGCTTTGGCCAAGGAGTTACAGGCACTGCGCCGTCGGGGCGTACTCATTGTGGGCAGCGGGAATATGGTGCACAACCTCAGAATGGTTGCTTGGGACCGATTGAATGATCCATTCGGATACGATTGGGCTCAAGAAGCCAATGCCCGAATGAAAACCATGTTGGTGGATTCGGATTTGAATGGATTAGCGCACTATTCGAAATGGGGCAAAGCCTTTGAAAATGCCGTCCCAACTCCAGAGCATTACCTGCCATTACTCTATGCAATTGGATTGCGAGAGGAAGAAGATAATCTCTCCTTCTTCAATGATGAATATTTGGCCGGGGCAATTTCAATGACCTCGGTGATGATTGGGGGCTAATTACTTGAGCTTCTCGTTGCTGTGGTGTCTGTCGTGGTCGCGTTCGCGCTTCACCTTCATCTTTTTATCAAAGGCCGCTTGTAGATCCGTGCCGGTTTGGTTGGATAAGCACAGTAGGACAAAGAGTACATCGCTGAGTTCTTCACCGAGATCCTTTGCTTTGTCACTTTCTTTTTCACTTTGCTCACCGTAACGCCTAGCGATGATTCGAGCCACTTCTCCTACTTCTTCGGTAAGTTGGGCCATGTTGGTCAGCTCATTGAAATAGCGCACGCCATGCGCTTCAATCCACTCGTGTACCTCTTCCTGAAGTTTACCTAAGGGCAAATCATTATTCACATTTATCGGGTCTAGTGCCATGCTATTCTTTGTTTTTTGAATCCATCCAAATGGTGATGGGACCATCATTGATCAATGCAACTTTCATATCCGCACCAAAGGTACCGGATTTAACCACCAACCCACTGTCCATCCAAAGTTGCTCCATGAAGTGTTCGTACATGGGTTCTGCATGAGACGGTCGAGCTGCCTTGTAATAGCTGGGGCGGTTTCCTTTTTTAACGCTGGCGTGAAGGGTGAACTGGCTGATGACAAGGAATTCACCTTGCGCATCCATGATGCTGTCGTTCATTACTCCTTCAGAATCCGGGAAGAGTCGCATTTTGGCGATTTTACTACTGAGCCAATTCGCATCCGCTTCCGTATCCTCAGGTTCCACACCAAGAAAGATGAGCAGCCCTTTGCCTATAACATTCTGCACCTTGCCATCTACAGTGACGCTCGCTTGGGAGACACGTTGCAGTAGCGCGCGCATATTTTATTTGCGATTAAAAGTTGGATTCGGGAATAAAATCACTTTTGAGCCGAAACGAGTGTAAACCTCGTCCAGTTCAATTCCTTTAGGATTTCCTATTCCAGTCAAACCGGTAGCTTCTCCTAGGCTTGTGGTCAACAGTAAGGCAAGACGGTCCTGCTGCGCGAATTCTGATAAAGAAAGATTATTAGAATACCTCCCGTAACGTGCTTCTCCTTCGATAATGGAGCCCTGAACCATGATGTTTTGTTTCATCAGTTGCTCGATAATAATACGGCTGTCCATTTCAGAAGAAGTCAGCAGCACTTCAACGCCATTTTCAGCACAATAGCGAACAAAGTCAAGAGCAATGGGGTCAAATTCATAACGAGCAAATTCGAAAACTTCTTGCGGACGGAATCCGTCTGCAGGTGCCCGGAACTCTTGAAAAAATTTATAGGTCATTTCTTGAGACATCAACAAGAATGATGCATCAATGAAAACGGCTTTATTATTTGAAGAGCTATTAATAATACTGGTCAACCGGTCTTTTGCTAGACTAAAAAGCTGCCGTTGAATGAAGAGCGCATCTGAGCTCGCGGCAGACCATTCTAAGGCAGTATTCAGGGGTTTATCTTTGGGTACGGATGTTACTACAAGTTCTTCTGTGGCGACCGTTTTTGTACCTCCACAAGAGGTAAGACTTAAAACACTAATAGTCAGTGCTGCGATAATGGGTAGTTTCATCGTGATCGTTTAATTGGTTAATATAGCTTTCGTAGCGCGTAGGCGCAATACGATTTTCATTTAATGCATTCTTCACCGCACACTGCGGTTCATTTACATGCAAACAATTGTGAAAGCGACAGGTTTTGCTGAGAGCGAAAATCTCAGGAAAGAAATGACTAATTTCTTCCTTTTCCATGTTCACTAATCCAAAACCCTTGATCCCTGGCGTATCAATAATATCACCACCAAACCCAAGCGCGTGCATTTCGGCATAGGTAGTGGTGTGTTGGCCCTTATTATGGCTGCTACTTACTGACGCCGTTCTCAGTTGGAGTTGCGGCTCGATAGCATTTATTAAGGTGCTTTTACCAACACCACTGTGTCCGCTAAGTAGCGTGGTTTTATTTTGTAACAGCGCTTTTAGTTCGTCCAAACCTGAGCCTTCGGTTGCAGAGGTTTCAATACACCGGTAGCCGATGGATTGATAAACGGCCTTGCGATACATGAGTTCATCTTGAAGTTCCTCTGTATAAACATCGCATTTATTAAAGACAATGACTACTGGAATGTTATAGGCCTCTGCTGTAGCAAGGAATCGGTCCATAAAACCCGTTGAGGTAGCAGGTTGCGCAAGGGTAGTCACCAAAAGTGCCTGGTCCATATTTGCTGCAATAATATGCACGCGTTTACTTAGGTTAACACTCTTTCGAATGATGTAGTTTTTGCGCGTTTCAATTCCGCTTATGACGCCCAATTCTGGTGCAGTCTCTTCCTCTTCAAAGCGCACGCTATCACCCACTGCAAGTGGATTGGTGCTTTTAAT
>JAHEKP010000081.1:1772-6336 GCA_024638285.1 Cryomorphaceae bacterium | reverse complement strand
GATTTAGCTAAAGACTTCTTGAAATAAGATCCGTCTTTAATCACGATATTTGAACCACTCCCCGGAGTGGTTTTTTTTTATCTAATTATTGCAGTCGTATGAGCTTCTTTTCAAAATTCTTCACCAAAGACAAGAAAGAGACCTTAGATCAAGGCCTCGAAAAAACGCGCAGTAGTGTATTCGAAAAGATTACACGCGCCGTCGCAGGTAAGAGTTCCGTTGATGAAGAGGTTTTAGACGATATTGAAGAGGCGCTAATCACATCTGATGTAGGTTTAGATACAACCGTGAAGATTATTGAAGCGCTAGAGGAGCGCGTGGCGCGCGATAAAGTGATGAATCAGGACGAGCTGATGCATATGCTTTACGAAATCATCTCTGGGCTTATGCAACACGAAGGCGGTGCTTGGGAAGATTTTGAGCTTCCTAAGAGAACCGGTCCCTACGTTCTTATGGTCGTTGGCGTGAATGGAGTTGGGAAAACTACTACCATTGGAAAACTCGCTCACCAGTTCAAAAACAAAGGATACAATGTAGTGCTCGGGGCAGCAGATACCTTCCGCGCCGCAGCTATTGAGCAGTTGGGTGTTTGGGGTGAGCGTACGGGTGTACCTGTGATTAAGCAAGAAATGGGATCGGACCCAGCGTCCGTGGCATACGACACGCTACAGCATGCCGTCTCTAAAGGAGCAGATCTTTGTATTATAGATACTGCTGGTCGATTGCATAATAAGAAGAATTTAATGACAGAGCTCAGTAAGGTGCGACGTGTGATGCAGAAAGTCGTACCTGATGCGCCGCATGAAGTACTGCTGGTATTAGACGGTTCTACCGGACAGAATGCCCTGCTTCAAGCAAAGGCATTTTCTGAAGCTACGCAAATCACTTCATTAGCCGTGACAAAATTGGACGGGACCGCTAAAGGTGGCGTCGTGATTGGCATTTCTGACCAATTAAATGTGCCCGTGAAATTCATCGGTGTTGGTGAAGGCATGGAAGATTTACAACTGTTCAACCCCGAAGCTTTTGCTTCAAGCTTATTTAACAAATAATCCAGTATGCGTACACGTAGCAGCAAAAAGAACAGCATTAATGTTGTGACGCTCGGGTGTTCTAAGAACATCTACGATTCTGAAGTTTTAATGGGTCAACTCAAAGCCAATGGCAAAGAAGTGACGCATGAAGCAACGGAAGAAGAGGAGGGGAATATTGTGGTCATCAATACTTGTGGTTTTATAGATAACGCTAAGCAAGAAAGTATAGATACTATCTTGCATTATGCGGATAAAAAGCAACGTGGCGAGGTGGAACACGTGTATGTAACGGGTTGCTTATCAGAGCGCTACAAGCCGGAGCTTGAATCGGAAATTCCTGATGTAGATGCCTATTTTGGAACGCGTGATATGCCTTTGTTGCTAAAGACATTGGGCGCAGATTACAAGCATGAATTGGTAGGGGAGCGTATGACTACGACGCCTAAGCATTTCGCCTATTTAAAGATCGCAGAAGGTTGCGACCGTCCATGTAGCTTTTGCGCTATTCCACTCATGCGCGGAGGACACCGGTCAACACCCATCGAAGATTTAGTTACAGAAGCAGAAAAATTGGCTGCAAAAGGGGTTAAAGAATTGATTCTTATCGCTCAGGATTTGACGTACTACGGGTTAGACCTTTACAAAGAGCGCAGATTAGGAGCACTTTTAAAAGAATTGGTCAAAGTAGAAGGTATTGAATGGATCCGCTTGCATTACCTCTTTCCATCTGGGTTCCCGAAGGATGTGTTAGATATTATTCGCGAGGAGCCAAAGGTGTGTAACTATATAGATATTCCACTACAGCACATTGCGGATCCAGTGCTGAAGAGTATGCGTCGTGGTACTACAAAAGCCAAGACGGATGCCTTATTAGCGATGATGCGCGAAAAAGTACCCGGGATTACCATTCGTACCACGTTGATCGCCGGTTATCCGGGGGAATCAGAAGAGGATCACCAGGTAGTATTGGATTGGGTGCGCGAGCAGCGTTTCGACCGTCTGGGAGTATTTGCTTACAGTCATGAGGAGAATACGCACGCCTTCAATCTTGAGGATGACGTCCCTGCAGAAGTGAAGCAACAGCGCGTTGATGAAATCATGGCCATTCAAATGGATATCAGCCGCGAATTAAATGAGCTCAAAGTAGGTAAAGAATACCGCGTGCTGATCGACCGGAAGGAAGGTGCACATTTTGTAGGTCGCACGGAATTTGATAGTCCAGACGTAGATAATGAAGTGCTAATCCCAGCGGAGGATATTTATTTAAAAATCGGTGATTTCTGCACGGTTAAAGTCGTTGAGGCGCACGATTACGATTTAATCGGGGAAGTACTGTAGGTAAAGCTTGGCGAGCATTCGTATTGACCGTTTACTTTTGAACATAGTTTGAGGAAAACTTCAACTTTCTGCGCCGTTAGATAGATGGAATTGGTTTGGGCAAACGTTATATTTGTTTATATGCGTATTCCATCCACTCTTCATCTCATTGTGCTCGTATTGTGCAGCCACGGCGCCTTACAGGCGGCCTCATGGCAAGAAGATACCACGGTGCAGGTGATTCCTCAAAATGCATCATGGGAGCTGGTTCGTTCGCCGGCAGCTTTTGAGCCAGCAGGATGGCAATCTGCAGATGCGTTGGCACTCACGCGGGTTCAAGCTATAAAGATGGGTCTTACCATTAATGATTTTGTTGATGAACGTTTCGATCCGGTAAAAGGAAAGCAGGCTGCGAGCCGCTTCTATGGATTAGAAACAGATATTGCTATTGAAGCCACTGTGAACGCAGCCCCAGGAACGGTACTACTAAGTACGGTTGCTGATGAAGTTCAAATTAAATTGCGCGTTCTTGAAGCTGCTAATCCCCACTTAACACGTGATGTATTGCCGAAGGGTGCGGCGCTTTATGGCGTAAAATGGATTCCGAGCGCAGCGGATTGGACGGTATTGATGGAAGAACAGCAGGCGTATAAAAAAGACCTTGTTGCGCAATATGAAAAGCGTAAAAAGCAAGTGTTGTCCTTCATGCCTGACCCATCCACTCATGATGCCATCACTTATACTGTGCGCTCCGGTGACTATTTAGGGCGCATTAGTACAAAATTAGGCGTGAAGGTGAGCGACTTGCAAAAATGGAATCGCATCAAAGGGAACACCATCTATGCCGGTCAAAAATTAACGGTTTGGGTACCTTCAGCCAAAAGTGAATCGGCGCAGATAGCTGCTGCAGCGCCTCAAGAAACACCGGAAGCTGCTCAGGCAAAAGAGGCTGCTCCTGAAAATGAAGTTTTAGCGATCGCGGGTGAATTCATTACCTATGAAGTGAAGCCCGGGGATACGCTTTGGGGCATTGCGAATAAATTTCCTGGAGTCAGCCCAGATAATATAAAGACTTGGAACAAAGTCGATGAATTGATTAAAGCGGGTGAACGACTTAAAATCAATACACAAACCATTACCGATTATTCTCCTGATAAATACCCTAGTACCCTTTAGGGCATGAATAAACCGGCGCATCTTTTCTTATTTCTTTTCGCATTAGGCGGCATTATGCTGGGATTGAGTTTTCTTTCCCCAAAAGAGAAGTGGCAAGTTGGTCCTTTTGAGATTGGTTATTACACTCCTGGTGAATTATTGGGTACACTATGGTCAGATAAGGACAGTACGACCTCCGTTGTACCTGTACCTGAAAATGCCGTTTTAGATGCGCTTATAGAAGCAACTGACTCTGCGGTCGCTCCATTGCTCTCGGGTGCGTCTAAGCTCTTGCCAGTGCAACAGGTAGCGGTATTAGATACCGCAATTCAATTGGTGGACGTGAAACTCTTTGCTCCATTCTTTCAGGCACTTGAGCGCCTTTCAAAGGATCAAAATTCGCGTGTTCGTGTGTTGCATTTTGGAGATTCACAATTAGAAGGGGACCGCATAACCATGCAATTGCGGGATGCTTATCAACGGAACTATGGTGGGACGGGCTTTGGTTATGTAGCTCTTCAGCCGTTGGTCGCACCATCTTCTCTGGCTTTTGATAACGAGGAGGGTCTAGCTCGGAAGACCGTTTTTGGTCGTCGAGACACTGCCTTTTCAGATATGAAATACGGACATTTAGGCTCTTTTACTTTGGTGGAGCCTAACGACAGTGGTCAATTTTCGGGAAGAATAACGTTTAAAAAACGCAATTGGGGTTTCAGTCGTGCCCGGAATTTCACCACTGCGAAAATGCATTTGGAGGGTACATCGCCGACCGTTGTGCAGATTCGGGTGGCCGATTCTATTTTTTCTACACGGATTTTCCCTTCCGGTGAATGGACCCTTGCTCTAGATATTCCTTCTGAAGATGAATTTTCAATGCGTATAAGCTCTGAGGAACAAATCCGAGTGTACGGCATAAGCTTTGAAAGCCCCTTTGGGTTTCATGCGGATAATGTGGCCATGCGTGGTGCATCGGGCATGATTTTTACTAAAATGAATGGACCCCAGTTCAAAGCTTCATTAGAACGAGAGGCCTACGATTTAATCATTTTACAGTTTGG
>JAHEKP010000081.1:0-1672 GCA_024638285.1 Cryomorphaceae bacterium | reverse complement strand
TTGAAATACCCCTTTTTAGATACGACGAAACAGTCGCTTCAATATTTTGGATCTGAAGATGCTTTAGCGCATTTCTTTGAGAAATTGGACCGGACCATATTCAAAGGCGAGGGCAAAGTAAACGTAGTGCATATGGGTGGTTCGCACGTTCAGGGCGGTACATTGAGTCATGCGATGCGCATGAATTTAGCCCAATTGGCCCCTGAATTAAATGTTGAGCGTGGCTTCTTTTTCCCGCATCGATTGGCAAATACCAACATGCCTGGTAATCTTTTTGTGAAGAAAATAGGGACCTGGGAGGGATGTAGAAATTCCATTTCACGAAACAACTGTCCTTGGGGATTCAGTGGTATTGATGCCATAACGCGCGATGCAGAAGCAGGCTTTGTATTACAGAGTTTTAGCGGTCCTGGAAAAGCCTATGCATTCAAAGAGCTTCGCGTTTTTGAGCATTATTGGACCAATACCATGGTACCGGTTTGTATACCGGCTCCGGACAGTACGTTCATAGATACGGTGGCCGGTGTCCGCTGTTGGTTTTTTGAAGAATTGGTCGATTCCATCGCCGTTACTTTTAACGCAACCACAGATGCAGAGCACCAGTACACACTGCAAGGACTTCAGATGGTGCGCGATGAACCCGGCTTAATTTATCATGCTCTGGGCGTTAACGGGGCGGCAACAAAGTCGTTCTTACGCAGTGAGAATTTTATTGAGCAGGGGGCTTATGTGGCACCCGACTTAGTAGTATTTGGGCTGGGAATCAACGATGCCTACAAGCCGGATAGCGAATGGCACCCGAAAGAATACAAGGCACGTTACGATACACTAGTGGATTGGTTCCGAACCATTAATCCCGATTGCGCTTTTATTTTTATGACCAACAACGACAGTTATTACAAGCGCGACACTCCTAACAAACACGCTTTGGATGTAGTTCGTGTAATGGAACAGTTGAGTAAAGAACACGATGCGGCGCTTTGGGATCTTTTCGGCGTGATGGGCGGTTTAAACAGTATTGCGGTTTGGGAAGAGCAGGGGCTCGCGAAATCGGACAAAATCCACTTTACAAGAGCAGGGTACAAATTAAACTCCGATCTACTTTTTTGGGCTTTTTGGGAGGCCTATGAGCAGCACTTAAAAGCACTGGCCCCATGATGGAACAGTGGAATATAGTAGAGTGGTTCACCTATCAGCAGGACAGTCCGCTATTGTTCACGCAGCGCTATTTCTGGGTGTTCTTTGCATTGGTCATGGGTGGTTACAGTTTGTTTTATAAACACACCGCCCGTCGTAACCTCTTCCTTTTCGCAGTTTCCTTGTTTTTCTACTACAAGACCAGTGGATTCTACTTTATCATTTTACTCTTTTCTACGGCCATTGATTATGGTTTGGGTTGGGCCATCTTTAAAAACAAGGTGCGTTGGCAACGCCAAGCGTTGGTCGCTTTGAGCGTGGTAGTGAACCTTTTCGTGCTTGGGTATTTTAAATACGCTTATTTCGTGGCAGGTTTCCTACATGATTTAACGGGAATTGAATTAGAGGTAGTGAACCAATTCGCACTATGGACCAATGAAGCGGTGGGTACCAATTTCGTTTTCGATCGTATCCTCTTGCCTGTTGGAATTTCCTTCTTCACCTTCCAAACCATTTCGTACAGTGTCGATATCTA
>JAHEKP010000079.1 GCA_024638285.1 Cryomorphaceae bacterium | reverse complement strand
ACTGCTAAACCAGCTGCCGGTCCACTCACCCCAAGCGGACTGCCGCTTAAAGGAGCTACAATCAATCCACCTATGATCCCAGCAATTAATCCGGAAAAAAGAGGTGCACCCGATGCGAGCGCGATACCTAAACATAAGGGTAAGGCGACTAAAAATACAACTAACGAACTAGGAGCGTCTTGCTTAAGGTTAGCAAATGGATTCTGATTTATCATAAAATTATGGACAATTTATATAGATGACGAACATAATAAAACTACTGAACACCGAAGCGTTTTAAAGATAATGTGTTTCATTTGTAATGTGCTTAGTTATACCATTCATCAGAAGTCTCAGAATTTACCATGGGTCACCTTCGTCCATGGCGCGGGAGGATCCAGCACCATTTGGTACAAACAACTAAAAGCATTTTCATCAAACTTCAATGTACTTCTTATAGATCTCCGTGGGCACGGCCGCAGTAAGGCCCCTATTTATGAGCGTATTAAAAACTACAACTTCTCCACAATTGGTGATGAAGTATTGGAAGTTTTAGATCATTTAAAAATTAAGAGTACGCATTGGATTGGAATATCCTTAGGTACAATCATCATCCGTGATATTACAGAACGTCATCCACAAAGATCGCTCAGCATGATCATGGGGGGGGCTGTTATGAAACTTAATAAACGAGGGCAAGTATTAATGCGGACCGGTGCGGCCTTTAAAAGCGTTATACCCTACATGGTTCTTTACAAATTCTTCGCATGGGTCATTATGCCAAAGAAAACGCATCAGGAAGCTAGAAACCTTTTTGTTCGTGAAGCCCGCAAGTTGTATCAGAGGGAATTTAAGCGTTGGTTTACCCTAGTGGCAGAAGTAAACCCATTATTAAAGTTTTTTCGTTTTAAAGACAGTAACGTTCCTACCCTCTACATTATGGGCAGTGAGGATCACATGTTTTTACCTAGCATTCGTAAAATTGTAAATGACCACCGCAGTGCACTACTCTATGTTATAGAAAATTGTGGTCACGTTGTGAATGTAGAGCAGCCTGAAGTTTTCAATACGGAAGCTATTAAATTCCTCAAAACAATAGATCAGAAACAGAAGTAAGTATGCTGAAAACGCCATATACCCGATTCAAATGGGTCGCCTTTTTTGAAGGCAGCTCCTTCCTCATTCTACTGTTCATTTGCATGCCCTTGAAATACGGATTCGACATTCCCTATCCCAACAAGGTTTTCGGAATGCTGCACGGACTTTTAACCGTATTGTATCTCTTTGCCTTGGTTGAATTTACAGTAAACTACAAGGTGCATTGGTTAAAGGCAACTCTGTTCCTTATAGCTTCGCTGGTGCCTTTTGGGACATTTTATGCAGAGAAAAAATGGTTGCGTCCTATTGGGATACAACACGGTGAGCACTAATTTTCTAGCGCCTCTATTTTATTGAGTACTTCCTGTGCTTGCGCCTGTACTTTATCGCTTTCCGCTCTATTGCTGTGGCTTAATTCGTAGCTCTTTTTAATAAGTGCATCGTATTGCGCTTCGAGCGTTTCTTTCTCCGATTTCTTTTTGAACAATCCAAACATGATTTTCTTTTGCTAGTTAACAACAGATCCTCTGACTTGTTCTTAATACCTAGCTGCCATCGCAGAACCGCATTCTATATGAGAACTAAGCAATGGTAGATTTATCAGGAAAAGAAGTCCCAGCGCTTTATGAATTAGGAGAACTTTAGAGCTTAAGGCGTTCACCCCGAACTTGTTTTGTTTTACTGTTTCGATTCGATTTTTCATTACCCATAGCTCCGCGTATAGCGCTGCCTCCAGAAGTATCTCCTTTGCGGTATCCTACACGAAGACTGTTTTGAAGGTCTTTCAAAAAAGTTCTGTTTTCTTCCGGGACAGTAAAACTCATGTCCATCTCGGGTAGTTGATGAAGTACCAGTTGTTCGATGGCTCCTAATCGTTGAAGACTGATATCATTATCCTCATACCCTAGATCTCCTGCCGTAAATATGAAGTGAAAATCCATCTCATGCGGTGAATAGTTGAATTTTTCTAAACTCACAAGGGTACCCATTCCGTTCTCTCCTTTGAAAGTCACAGTGGTGTGCTCGCTCGTTTTATAGAACGTACTACCCTGATGCTTAACTATGAAAGTAAAATGAAAACGCTCTTGCATATTTTCTAGGCCGTATTGTGCATCTAGAATAAGCACGGTATCACCATTACGGGCTAATTCAAATGGAAAAACTCTAGCAATCTGATTTCCGCGTGCATCCCAATCAAAAACCACCTGCATGTTCTGTCCGAAACACCCTAAACTGGCACACCATAAGAGCAAAACACTAACTTTTCTCATTTATACACTATCTTTAACTACCTACTAAAGTTACGCTTTCCATGACTATTAAGGCCGCATCAATAGCTGAATATATCGAGCAAGTCCCAGAAGACCGTAAAGTAGTCTTTGAAAAATTACTTGCCATCTTTCGAACGCACTTACCCGATGGTTTCGAAGAATGTCTCAGTTACGGCATGCCCGCTTTCTCCGTACCACACAGCCTTTATTCTCCTGGATATCATTGTTCACCTCAAGTTGCACTGCCCTTTATTAGCATTGCTTCACAAAAAAACTTTATCGCTTTTTACCACATGGGCTTGTATGCAACACCTGAACTCATTTCGTGGTGGCAAGAAGAGTATCCGAAGCATGCCAAAAGAAAATTGGATATGGGAAAAAGCTGTGTGCGTTTCAAAAAAATGGAAGACATCCCTTTCGAACTTATCGGAGAATTGGCGCGAAAAATCACTCCGGAGCAATGGATTGCGACGTATGAAAAGCAACTAAAGAAATAGGATTTCACTATTTTCGCCCTTCACTCCTAAGAAATGACCGAAAACCAATCCAAATTGCCAAAAAAGTTCATCGATATCGATGGTGTTATAAAGGATAAAAATCCTTCACTCTACCAAATCATTCCAAGATTTATGATTCGCTATGTGAGCGATCGTATCGTTAGAGAACGCATTTTGAATCAGATCATGGTAGAACTCAAAGACTTGAATAATTTCGAGTTCTGCGCCGCTGTCTGTAAACGATTCAAAGTCAATGTTGTAAGCGAAGGAATTGAAAATATTCCCGCTGAGGGAGGCGCCATATTTGCCGCAAATCACCCCTTGGGCGGAATGGATGCTATGGCCATTATGGAGAGCATATCGCACCATCGCAATGATGTTAAGTTTTTAGTGAATGACCTATTAATGTCGATAGTAAATCTTCGAGGAATTTTTGTTGGAGTGAATAAGTTTGGTGCCACTCCACGTGAAAACATTCGCCGTGTAGACGAGCTCTTTGCCAGTGAAAACGCTGTTTTTATATTCCCGGCAGGACTGGTGAGTAGAATGACTCAACACCGCGTCATCAGAGATTTAAACTGGAAGAAGACGTTCATTAGTAAAGCAAAAAGACATAAAAAACCCATCATTCCAGTACATATAAGTGGTCGCCTTTCCAGAAAATTCTACAGGGTCGCAAAGATTCGAAAGTTCTTTGGAATCAAAATCAACATTGAGATGCTCCTTTTAGCTCAAGAAATGCTAAAACAACGCGGTAAAACAATAACCATCACTTATGGAAAGCCCATTTATCCAGAGCAATTAGATAAGTCAAAGAGTGACGATGATTGGGCATACGAGGTGAAGTCTACCGTATACAATCTGGTGAAATAAGTCGCCTTTAACCGGCCATTAGGCGGTATATTTGCAACATGATAGATTTGAGTTACATCAGACCGGCAGTGCCAGTAGAGGCTATTAAAGCGGAATTGACCCAGGAACGGTTTGTTCGCTACACCTCAAAACTCAACAATGAAATCTATATCGTAAACGTGCACAATTCTCCTGAAACAGTGCAAGAAGTGGGGCGTTTACGCGAACTAACTTTTGCCAGTGCCAACGGGGGGACCGGCAAACCCGTTGACCTCGACGAACTGGACCTTAGTGATAATCCTTACCAACAGCTGATTGTATGGAATCCGGAGGAAGAAGAGATCGTAGGTGGGTACCGGTTTATAGATGGCGCTACTGTCGCAGGAGGAAAGGGAAATCCCCAACACGACCTCAGTATGGGACACTACTTTAAGTTTACAACGCAGTTTCTTGAAGATTACCTGCCGTACTGTATTGAACTAGGGCGTAGTTGGGTACAACCGAAGTATCAGCCTGCTGTTGACCCTAGAAAAGGGATGTTTGCGCTTGACAACATCTGGGACGGTTTAGGTGCGATTGTATTGAAGTACGAAAACATGCGTCATTTTTACGGAAAGGTTACCATGTATCCTACTTATGATCGAGATGCTCGGAATTGGGTTCTTAATTTTTTAGATCATTATTTCCCAGATCCTGAGGGACTCATGCACCCCATCCTACAAGCCGAGCTGCCAAAATTCACAGATCTTGAGCAACACTTCCCTATTAATCAATTGGATTTTTCATCGAGTTTTAAAAAAGGACTGCGCAATCTAGGAAAGCTGACAAGCGAATTTGGCGAAAGTGTTCCTCCGTTAATTAAGCAATACATGGTGCTCAGTCCAGAAATGAAAACTTTTGGGACTTTCGTTAATGCTGATTTTGGAAATGTAGAAGAGACCGGCATTCTCATCTCAGTCGATAAAATATACGATGAGAAGCGCTCACGTTACATCACGTTGTAAACACCACAATGCATTTGTGGTTATAGTTCAATAACAAAACACACAAATGAACAATTTCAACCTATTCAATCCTGTCAATCTTTGTTTTGGAAAAGACGAACACAAACAATTGTCTTCACTTATACCGAAAGAGGCAAAGGTACTTATCACCTATGGAGGTGGATCCATCAAGCGAAATGGGGTATACGAAAAAGTCATGGGCGCGCTAACAAATCATGAAGTCTTCGAATTCGGAGGCATAGAACCCAATCCACAATACAGTACATTACTTCAAGCATTAGCCATCATTAAGGCCGAAAATATTGACTTTCTTCTCGCTGTAGGTGGAGGTTCCGTGATCGATGGAACAAAGTTTCTAGCTTCAGCAGCGCTCTTTGAAGGAGAAGAACCTTGGGATATTCTTGCAAAAGGTATTCGCACTACAAAAGCATTGCCTTTCGGGACGGTGTTAACCTTACCTGCCACTGGCTCTGAGATGAATAGCGGTGCCGTGGTTAGCCGAAAGGAGATAGGACAAAAACGCGGAATGGGCGGTCCAGGATTATTTCCACAGTTTTCTATTTCAGACCCCAGTGTAGTAGCTTCAATACCGCAACGCCAGCTCGCGAATGGACTCGTAGATGCTTTCACCCACGTGATGGAACAATACATGACCTACCCTACTTCAGCGACTTTGCAAGACCGAATTTCAGAAGGGATTCTTTCTACGCTAGTAGAGATTGCTCCAAAACTGATGGACAACCCGTCCGACTATGGAACCGCGGCGAACTTTATGTGGAGTTGTAATATGGCACTGAATGGACTGATACAAAAAGGAGTCCCTACCGACTGGAGCATACATGCTATAGGTCATGAAATCACAGCTGCTTATAATGTTGATCATGCCAGAACGCTCGCTATTGTTTTACCGAGTCTCTATAGATTCAAATTTGAACAAAAACAAGCAAAGCTAGCCCAATACGGGCGCAGAGTGCTCTCTTTAGAAGGCACTGATTTTGACGTCGCACATGAAGCCATTGACCGCACGGAAGCATTTTTCCATTCGCTAGGAATTGAGACTAAATTAAGTGCCTATACAACCGATGCCGCCGATTTTCCTACACGCGCAGCTGCGCAACTTGAGAGTTATGGTGCCACACGCTTAGGAGAGCACAAAGACATCACCCCAAAAGAAGTTATCACCATATTAAACGCTTCGCTTTAATGTCCCAGGAAGTTTTAAAAAGTCTCTTAAGTGCTGCTCCAAGAGAGGAGCGATTGGAGGAATTGCACGCCCTAGCAGCCTTGCTTAACGCTCATTCTAAAGAAGGGTTGGCGGTTAACTTTATCTGCACACACAATAGCCGAAGAAGTCATTTTTCTGAAGTTCTTTTTAGAACTGCGGCAAAGTATTATGGTCATAAAAATGTGGAAACCTTTAGTGGAGGTACTGAAGGCACTGCTTTATATCCTGAGGTGGCGGAAAGTTTTAAGAGGTACGGGTTTACTGCGGTGAGAGATCTTGCGCAGCATAATCCGCATTGGCAAATTTTTCATCCGCTACTGGAAAACGAACAAAACACCCCTTTTTTATTCTCAAAGGCTTACCATGAGGCGCCTAATCCCTCCGCAGGCTTTGTAGCAGTGATGGTCTGTGATAGTGCGAATGAGGCTTGTCCAGTAGTTGTGGGAGCAGCAGTGCGTTTCCCATTAACTTTTGTGGACCCAAAGCGCAGTGATGGTACTCCTGAATGCAGTACGGTTTACGATGC
>JAHEKP010000015.1 GCA_024638285.1 Cryomorphaceae bacterium | reverse complement strand
AAAAAAGGCGCCCAAGGGCGCCTTTTTTCTTTCCTACAAGTCGAACGCTTGAACCAATTGCCAAAGCGCAATATGTGCGTTCCGCGCTTGGAATAGGGCCGCTGTTTTACCATTCTCAGCATTCAACAATCCTAATTGTGCCTCCCGGAACTCAAGAAAACTAAGCTGACCTTTGTGGTAGCGCTCTTTCGTCTTCTCAAAGTTTAGTTGGGCTACAAGGACATTTTTTTGCTCTAATGCGTACTTCGCTTGGGCATTAATAAATACCTCTGCTGCATTGTGTACGGAAGTAGCGATCGTCTCCTCCGCCTGCAACCTGCGACGCGATGCAATCGCTATATCCAATGCAGCATTCTGTCGCTGCGTTCTGCTGCGACCACCCCCAAAAAGATCATAAGAAAGGGTGATCCCGGCATTCAACCCCGTTTGTTGTGAGGCACTTAAAAACCCAGCTTCTGCCTGGCTCTGGTTGAGTCCGTAACTCATTTGAGCACTAACCGTAGGAAAGAGCGTACTCTGCGAAAGCTGGTATTGCAATTGCGCAGTTTCTTCACCCATACGAACCAATTGCAAACCAGGATTATTTTCCAATGCTGCTGCTACCATTGCTTCCAAAGCCATCGGCATAGCAAAGTCATCGCTTACCTTATCCGTCACTTCAAAATCTGCCGAAAGGCCGGCAAACGAACGAAACGTATTCTTCGCATTGGCCAACTGTGTTCGTGCGTCCATTAAAGTGACTTCATCTCTATTCAACGCGACCTCCGCAGCCAACAGCTCTGTAGTGTTGGAACCGCCCAATGAATGGGTCAACTTCGCCCGCTCATAGCGATCTACACTGATCGTTATGTTCATCTCAGCAGTGCCTACCGTCTCCTGTAGCAATGCAATAGCGTAGTATTGACTGTGCGCTTGAGCAACCGTAGCATTCATTTGCTGAAGCTCCTGCACACCGGCCATTGAGGCCGCCTTTTTCAGGACTCCATAAGTACGCTGTAAGGCACCGCCTGAAAAAAGAACCTGACTTAAGGCCAATGAGGCGTTTTGGGCAGCACTTTGTGCACCTTCTACTATTTGGCTCTGGCCCGTCGCAAATTCAAGATCAGAATTTTGATTGCTGTAGTTTACCCCGGCAGTAGCGCGCAATGCAGGCAATGCCCCCGCATTACCCAACGTCGCACTATTCTCCGCCTGTTCACGTTGCAAAGCCACTATATACAAATCGTGATTGTATTCCAACGCGGCCACAACAGCAGCATCAAGCGACAGCAAAGTCGGCTTAGATTCCTGTGCAACGGCACTGAAGAATCCTCCACAGAACAACAAAAAGGTTAGGACTTTATTCATGGTCTTCAGTATTTTTCAATTCGTTAAAGTAGGATTCACTCGCCATCTCCTTAATGGCCGGCTCCACCGACTCGCGCGTCGGCCGCTCGCCCGTCCAGAAATGTCTCAAATTCACACGGGAATCATTGACCAATGCCATAAGCGATGGCAAAACCACCAGTGTTAACAGCGTCGCAAACCCTATACCGTACGCAATAGAAACCGCCATTGGAATAAGGAATTGGGCTTGGAAGGAGGTTTCAAAAATCAACGGTGCGAGCCCAGCAATGGTGGTAACCGTAGTCAAGAAAATTGCACGGAATCTGCTCAATCCAGCGTTATAAATGGCCTCATACACGGGTTCGCCACTCTTCACATTTAAATTGTATTTACTGACCAGCACCAAAGAATCGTTCACAATAATACCAATCAACGCCACCACGCCTAAGAAACTTAAAATAGACATCGGCATGCCATGCAGCCAGTGTCCCCAGGCCACACCGGTCATACTTAGCGGTATTAAAAGCATGATAACGATGGTCTGCACCAGTGATCTGAACGTAAAGGTGATGGTCAAAATGATGAGAAACAGAATTAACGGCATGACCGTTTTTGAACTGTCCTGCGTCTTTTGACTCTCTTTTTGTTGTCCTTCGTATCGAGCATCGACGGATGGATAATGCGCGAAAATTTCCGGTAAAATATCACTTTGGATTTGTGCTAAAAGTGCCGGTGCAGAACCGTTCGGACTGGTTAGATCGCTCTCCACCCGGAATTCACGTTGCCCGTCCAAGTGATTAATGTTCACTGTTCCACGTTCAATTGTGTAGGTGGCCAATTCTCTTAACGGTACACTTCCTTGCCCTGTAGTGATGAGTAATTCCTCTAAGTCCCACAACTTCTTGCGGTCCTCTTCCGCTAAACGCACCCATACCTTCACCTCGTCTTCGCCGCGTTGCAAGCGTTGCACCTGCGCACCAAAGAAAGATTCACGTACCTGGGTCATTATACTTCCCGGAGTCAAACCAAGATACCGAGCTTTATCCGTCAACTCTAGCGTCACCTCGCGAATCCCCTTCTGATCGTTATCTATAACGTCCGTCAAGGCATCCATGCTTTTCAGCTTTGCTTTTAAAATCTCCTTCGCCCCTTTCAATTCCTCCAGATCGTAAGACACTAAAGAAATAGAGATCGGCTTTCCGAAGGCTTGCGCGCCACCGAAGCTCAAATTATCCGCACTAGGAATTTCACCGGTAGCCTTTCGAATATCATTTTGAATAAGGAAGGAAGGCGTCAAGCGCGTTTCTGAATCCAATAGGTTCACGTTTAATCGGGCTTTAGACGTGAGCGGGCCTATGTTTTTCTGTACAGCAACCACCACATCTAATCCGTCTTCGCGCTCCGCCTTGTATTGCTCATTCACGCGCCAAACAGCCTCTTCAATATGATTGATCCATTTCAAGGTCACCTCATCGTTCGTCCCAGCCGGCATGTCAAGGCTGATATCTAAGTTATCCCGTTCAATGAAAGGGAAAAATTGGGTCCTTATGATGCCGCCGCCAATCGCACCAAAAGTCACCAGCATAATTGCGAAAAAGAATGCAATGGTGACTAATTTATTGTTGAGCGACCATTTCAAAAACGGTGCATAATAGCGGTCTCTAACCTTAAACAAGGCTCCGGTGGCCATGCGCTGCACCGGATTCATTTTTTCATTTCGCTGCAGCTTTGCGTGACTCAAGTGGGTGGGTAAGAAGAGTAACCCTTCTACCAGCGATACAGCCAAGGTAGCAACAACGATAAATGCCATTTCAGAGAAGAAATCCCCTGGTCGACCTGCTAAGAAAAAAAAGGAAGAAAAGGCAATTATTGTCGTTAACACAGCACTTACAACGGATGGAATAACTTCCAACGTACCTTCTAGGGCTGCACGCATGAGCGGCTTTCCTTTTTCAAAATGTGCATATATATTCTCCGCAATTACAATCCCGTCATCCACCAAAATCCCGATTACCACGATCATTCCAAAGAGTGAAATCACATTAATGGTAATGCCAAATTGCGTGGCTAGAATGAACATCCCTGCAAATGAAACCGGTATTCCTATGGCCACCCAAAAAGCTAGGCGCCAATTCAGAAATAAAGTCAATAGCAGCAGCACCAGGAAGAATCCCAACAAACCGTTTTCTAGCAACAGATCTTTACGTTGGTCAAGCGTTACCGAAAAATCGCGGATCACATCGATCTGCATATTGCTGTTGGTCAAATTGTAATCGGTCACATACCCACGTAAAAATGTACACGTTTGTAACAGATCTTCTTCATCCGTATTGTTCACAATGAGCTCCACGGAAGGAATGCCATTGAACTGCGCGCGAGTTGGCGCATCAGCCCAGCGGTTCCTAACGGTGCCTACATCTTTCAATCGTAGCGTTTCTCCGCTTGGACGCGTGTAGACTACGATGTTCTGAAGGGCTTCGGCGTCGTATTGTTTGTTACGCGAACGAATAAGCATTTCCTCCTGGGTGCCTTTAATGGTACCGCCTGTGATATCCAAGTTTGTTGTACGCAATGCTGTCGCAATCTGGGTCAAAGACAAGTTGTACTTGCGCAGCGTACTCTTATCTAAGGCAATTTCTATTTCTTCATCGGGGAAACCACCTAATGAGATTTTTGAAATACCGTCCACTAAACGCAGCTCGCGCTCAATGCGTCGCGCTTCCTGTTTCAAACTGATCAGATCCACACCCTCGCCACTTAAGGCCATGCTCATCGCGAGTGTTAAGTTTTCTCTTTTCGCAACGCGAATAGGTTCCATACCGGTCGGAAATGATGGAACACTTTCTACTGCATTTTTGACATCCTCTAAAACGAGGTCAGTATCGTATCCTTTAATAACCTCTACGTTGATCACCGCACTGTTCTCAGATGAGGTGGAAGTATATTGTTCTACGCCCGTGAGACCTTTTAGATTTTGCTCAATTTTATTCACCACGCCCTCTTCCATTTCTTCTGGTGAAGCACCGGGGTAAATAGCTGTAACGGTAATGTTCCTAGATTCAACTAAAGGAAAGAACGTGGTGTTCAGTGCATTGTAGCTGATCCAACCGAAGAAGAAAGTACCTATCAAAAGGGTATCGACCCCAACTGGGTATTTTATAAAGAATTCTATAAGTCGTTTCATCGTTGGCTTTTAGTTAGTTTTTTACCACTTCAACGAGCGTTCCTGAGGCGGCCTTTAAAGTTGGCGCATCCACCAACCACTGGCCGTTTTTCAACCCTTTAATGACAATGTTTTCATCAAACCATTCCACTACTTCTATCGCTGTTTTTGCAAGTATGGAATCGGATTCAACGGTGTAGACGTATTCGTTATCAAACACCATATACGCAGGCACACGAAGTGCATCGTACACTTCAACATTAGCGATTGTTCCAGTGAGGTACATGCCTTCTTTAAGGTCCTTTCCATTTAGGGCAGCTATTAGATTGATGCTTTGACTTGCACCATCAACAATTGGACTGATACGGTCTATCTGACCCTTCCAGCTGCCTTTACGATCTGGGCTTGTGAAAGCGATGGCTTGGCCCAATTTTAATTGTTCAGAATAGGCCAACGTTACCGCGCCCTTCAGCTCATATCCCCCCGTTCCTACGAAGGTTCCCAACGCTCTTCCTGGACTCACTAGGTTTCCTTTCTTCACCAACGCCTGCGCTACCTTACCGTCAAAAGGAGCACGAATACTGTATTTTTCTAAACGTTCTTCCGCACTTTTCACCTGATAATACGCACTTTGAATACCTCGTGCAATTAAGAATTTCTCGAGCTTAGATTGTACCATTGGTAGATCGGGTAAAGGAATCGACAAACTCAATGCATCATAATACGTCTCCCATGCTTGGTACGACTCTGGGTAATCTGCATTTAGATCAGGTAATATGGCCAATACACTATTGATAAAATTGCCCTTCAAACTCATAACGTTCGCTTCCGCTTCCGCATGATCCAATTGCATTAGGACCTGACCCTTTCTAAAAGCCACTCCTTCTAAAAAAGGCGCATCACCACCCAAAAAGGTGCCACTGACCTCCGCCAATAAATCTACTCGCTCCACTGCGTTCAACTTCCCATAGATGGTTATTGGAAGCGCCACAGTATCGTTCGCGACTTCAATCACTTTTATACGCGGCTTAATCTTCTCATCCCGTATTTCCTCTTTCGTCGCCATAGCACTGAGCTTGCCTTTGACGAAAATTCCTACTGCTAGTATCGCCACAGCGACGACAATGTTTCTAATGAGTTTACTGTTCATGTGTATTTAGGTTATGTATAATTCGTTCCAAATGTATTATTCTCGTCTAATTAAGTAAGTACTCACTCATTAATAAGCAATTCACTCAATCCACGCAAAAGCTCTGAAGCACTTTCTTCGTCTTCACGAAATGCTAATAGCAATGACCGTTCCACGATCTCAATAGCTGTGCGAGCTACTGCTTCTTCTGCTCCGTGACCGACACAGGAGATGGCCCAGCGCAAACGCTCCAGCACAAAAGTGTCTAGCGTTCGACTTTCTGGATTTTCCTGTGTCATGCGGATCATTGCCACCCAGGCCAGGACCTCCCTAAAATCTGTAAAGCTATCAAGCTGGATGGAAGTGAAAGAGCGCAACACCTCCGCAGGATCTGCATCATTTAAACGACCGTAAATCAATGAAGCGCGAGCGCGTTCACCCGCCGACTTCAAGGCCTCAGCCAGTCCAGTTTTTGATTTAAAATGACGAAAAATTAGCGCTTCACTCACACCGGCGTGTGCGGCAATCTTTGCTGTAGACATGGCATAAAATCCATGTGCAGCAATAAGCGTCTGAGCGCTTTGAAGTATGGCCTGTTGTTTTTCAGTCATTGTAAGTGTTCACTTACAATAATACAAAAACTTTGCTCTCGAATTAATGTGCTTCTAACCAAGTTTTACCCGTGCCTACTTCAGCAATCATGGGAACTGCCATATCAACGGCTGCTTCCATTTTTTCAACCACCAACACCTGAAGTGCATTGAGTTCACTTTCTAAGGCATCAAAAACCAGTTCATCATGCACTTGAAGTAGCATCTTTGACTTTAATCCCTGTGCACGCATTGCCCGATCAATTTCTATCATGGCAAGCTTTATAATATCCGCTGCAGAACCTTGAATGGGGGCATTTACGGCATTGCGTTCACTGTGGCCACGAACCACTGCATTGCGACTCTCAATATCTTTGAGGTATCTGCGTCGACCGGTAATGGTCTCTACGTACCCATTTTCACGTGCAAAAGCCACTTGCTGTTCCATGTACGCTTTTATACCCGGATACGTTCGGAAATAACCGTCAATTGCTGCTTTAGCCTCCGAACGGCTCATATCCGTTTGTTGACTTAAACCAAAGGCGCTTACACCATAGACTATTCCAAAATTGACTGTTTTAGCATTAGATCGTTGTTCACGAGAGACCTCTTCTAAAGGCACTTCAAAAACCTTCGCTGCGGTTGCCTTGTGAATATCCTCTCCGTTCCGGAAAGCATCGATCATCGCACTATCCTTAGCCAATGCCGCAATCACACGCAACTCTATTTGACTATAATCCGCTGCAAGCAAAAGGTGCTGTTCGTCTGCAGGCACGAACATGGCACGCACGCGGCGGCCGTTCTCTGTTCGGATTGGTATGTTCTGAAGATTAGGATTGGTAGAACTCAAACGGCCAGTTGCTGCAACAGTCTGGTTGTAGCTGGTATGAATACGCCCGGTTGATGGATGAACCAGTTCCGGCAACGCATCTACATAGGTACTCTTTAGTTTTTTTAACTCGCGGTAGGTCAAAATGGAATCCACAATCTCATGTTTGTTCCTGTATCCCTGCAAGATGTCCTCTGATGTAGCGTATTGGCCGGTTTTTGTTTTCTTCGGCTTATCTGATAATTTCAAATCGTCAAACAGTACCTCACCCAGTTGACGTGGGGACCCAACATTGAAGGGTCGGCCAGCCAACGCTATAATTGTTTCTTCTAGAGATTCAATCAATTGGCCCAATTCAACACTGTAACTATTCAAAGCAGCTACATCTACTTTAATTCCTTCACGCTCCATGCGCGCTAAGACAGGGACCAATGGCATTTCAATGTTTTCAAACACCTTCGCAACGCCCGTCTCCTGTAATTTTGGCGCAAAGACCTCTTTCAACTGAAGGGTGATGTCCGCATCTTCGCATGCATAGTCGGTCACCACTTCTAGGGGCACCTCCCGCAGGGTTTTCTGCGTTTTGCCTTTTTTACCCACCACACTTTCATAGGTAATTGTCGTGTAATCCAGGTAGGTCTCCGCAAGAATGTCCATTTTATGGCGCATATCCGGCTGCAATAAATAATGTGCAATCATGGTATCAAACAATGGACCGCGCACTTCCAAACCGTAATTTAATAATACACCTATGTCATACTTTAAATTCTGACCAATTTTACGCACCGTTTCCGATTCAAAAAACGGTTGAAAGGCAGCGAGCCAATCTTGCGCTGCACCGCGCTCTGACGGAACAGGAACATAATAGGCTTTACCTACTTCGAAAGCGAAACTCATACCAATAAGCTCTGCTGAATGTGTATCTAAAGAAGTGGTCTCCGTATCGAAGCAAACCTCTTCTTTTTCAAGCAATAATCTGCCCAATTCTAGGGCTTCAGGTAAGGTCTCTACACATTGATACAAATGGTCCACGGTAGCAATTGATTTTCTTCCGCTCGGCAGATCTGCCGCTACCACTGTCGCTTGGGGCTCACCGAAAAGGCTCATCTGGTCGTTACTGGCCAATTCCACTTTCTTTGTTGGCGCTGGCTTCGCACTCACCTCATCAGCGGCGTCCCGCTGTAATCCCAACCTTCTGCCTAAGGTGCGGAACTCCAATTCTTCGAACAAATCTAAAAGCGCCTCTTGATCCCACGGGTCTCTAGTAAGTGCACCCGGATTTAAATCTATAGGCACTTCTAGGATAATGCGTGCCAGTTTTTTCGAAAGCAGACCCAATGCTGCATTATCGCGGATTTTCTCGCCTAATTTCCCTTTGATTTCATCTGCATGCGCGAGGGTTTCTTCCAAAGAACCGTACTGCTTTAAAAGTTTAGAGGCAGTCTTTGCTCCCACGCCTGGTAAGCCTGGAATATTATCCACTGCATCCCCCATCATTCCCAGGTAGTCGATCACCTGCTCTACGCGATCAAGACCAAATTTCTCACAAACCTCAGACTCACCCCAAATCTCCGGTGGATTGCCTCCACGAGCAGGACGGTACATGAAAATATTCGGCGATACCAATTGGCCAAAATCCTTATCAGGAGTCATCATATAGGTGGTATAGCCTTCTTTTTCAGCTTGCTTTGCTAAAGTTCCGATCACATCATCCGCCTCAAATCCCGGTACACCAAGCGCAGGGATTTTGAACGCCTCCAGCAACCGGTGGATAAAGGGCACCGCCAATTTTATTGCTTCTGGCGTAGCATCACGATTCGCTTTATATTCTGGAAACAGCTCGTGACGTTCCGTTGGCTCTGGTAAATCGAAACAAACGGCAATGTGTGTTGGATTCTCTTTTGACAAAAGATCTAACAAGGCACTGGTGAATCCGTAAACCGCACTGGTATCTAACCCACCAGAAGTTACTCTTGGGTTTTTCGCAAAGGCAAAGTACGCCCTGAAAATCAGCGCATAAGCATCTAATAAAAATAGTTTTTTCTCTTGATCTGGTGTTTCTTGACCCATGGAATAGATTTTGCGTGTAGCTACAGAAAAATAAGGGAAGTAAGATAGCTACTTCAAGGCAAATACCGAGTTTTGTGACCGAAACAATCCTCATCTCATGGCGTTGTTATTAAGCATCCATACAGATATTATGATCTTCAGAATATTCTTCACCCTTGGGTTCATGCTCGCCATCGACCTTTACGCCTATCAAGCGTTTAAAACTGTCTTTCGCAGTAGCGCCACTCCCTATGTGTACTGGGGTATTACCATTGCTTACGTCGTATTCTCGATCACTTTGGCTGTAATGATGACAAACGGGAAAGTGGAATACCGCTACCTCAGCCTACTCATGGGAGCCTCTATATTGTTGGCCGTTCCCAAACTCATCGCTATTGGTCCGCTGCTTATCGAAGATGTGGTCCGATTAGGCCAATTTATTTTCCGTGGCCTAACCACGCAGCCTACTGTACTGCCTGAGCGCAGAGCCTTTATTTCAAAATTGGCCCTCGGCCTTGCAGCCATCCCTTTTTTAGGCATTATTGATGGGATTTGGAAAGGACGCTACCGCTATCGCGTCATATCGCATACTCTTGAATACGAAGACTTGCCAGACGCGTTCGACGGCTTTACCATTGCACAGATTTCGGACATCCACAGCGGTTCGTTCGACAATACAGAAAAGGTACAATACGGCGTAGATATGGTCACAGAACTAGGAGCCGATTGTATTGTATTCACGGGAGACATGGTGAACAACACGGCCAGTGAAGCAGAACCGTGGATTCCTGTATTCCAACGCTTAAAGGCAAAATCAGGGATTTTTTCAATTTTAGGAAACCACGATTATGGGGATTATTGGCGCTTTCCTTCACCCGAGGCGAAGGTTGCTAATATGGATCGATTAAAGGAAATTCACGCCGAAATGGGCATGGATCTCTTACTCAACGACAGCCGATACTTCGAACGAAACGGCGCAAAATTGTATCTCGCCGGTGTTGAAAATTGGGGGTTGCCGCCGTTTCCGCAATACGGAGATCTAAATGCTGCTCTAGAACAAATCCCAGAAGATGCGTTCACTGTACTTCTGAGCCACGATCCGTCACATTTCGACGCCGAAGTCAAGCAACATCCCAACAAAATTCACTTAACCCTGAGCGGACATACACACGGCATGCAGTTTGGTATTGAGATCCCGGGATGGATCAAATGGTCGCCTGTAAAATTCAAATATCCAAAGTGGGCGGGGCTTTATCCAGAACAAAATGGGAAAATATTGCACGTAAACCGCGGATTTGGATTTTTAGCCTTTCCAGGGCGTGTAGGCATGTGGCCTGAAATCACGCACATTACCTTAAAAAAGAAAGTGGTTTAGAATCGGTCTTTGTAGAGTTTAGACATGAAGTAAATGTGCGGTAAGCTGATGGCGCTGAGGAATACTAGAAAATAGCTCGACCAAGCCAACAAGGAGTTTTTATCGAATCTAAAGATCAATAGAAACAACACCACGGCCCCGATTGTAAACGGCAAAGCCTTCATCCACATTTCCGTATTTGTCCATTTATGCGACAACTTCAGATGGTTCCAACCCGAAAGACTATGTTGCAAAACAAAATAGATCCCGAACGCCGTAGCTAAAGGTAAAGTAGCTGTCAAACTGAGCGTCACTACGGCAACGACCCAGGGGATTGAGCGAAACCAAACGCCCATAAAAAGGCCTAGCGATAGGGCAATTCGAAAGACCATATTTACGAACGCCGTGGGCCAATTCACAGTTGCTACCCCCATCACTTCGAACACGGTATTCACTTCCGTGAGATGCGGTAATAAAATCATCGTCAATAACAGGGTTCCCCATAAAAAGGAAAGACCAATACTAGGAAAGCCCCATTCACGCAGGTCAGTCTCTCCAAAATGCCATGCACTGTAAATTAAAAAAGCCAGCAATCCTATGATGGGACTGGCGGCCCAAAATAAAATGACCATCAGCATGATGAAGCAGTAGCGTAATATGAATTTTGGCAATCGGTCCTGGTTCGCGTGACTGTAACCATCTAAGGCTCCATGGGGGATCCCATATAGAAACAACAGGAAAACGAGCACGGCTTGCAGTCCGAATGTCACGGCAGAGGGCAAAAAAGAATTGGCAAATAGCGCTAAAATAGTAAACACGACCGGTGCCCATCGAGCGGGCTTTGCCACCACAATTGCTACAAAAGAGGCTGCCAAGGCCCATAAAAATTTCATAATAGGCAAACGTGCAAACATGCTCAACTCCCATTTAAAGGAAGATTTTTCATCTAAAAACTGAAAAACTTTGTTTGCTTTCTGGGTCGCGAATAAGGACTCAAATATTTCTTTACCCCAGTGTGGTTTGTGCTTTAAAATGTGCAGCAATAAATGATCATAAAAATTGAATCGATTCATAGTGCTTTTAGGCAAGCGCAACCACGATGAATCCTGTCGCTCCTGGATAATGCCTTCTGCCAATTCCTTTGCATGCACAAACATATTCTTAAAGGCGTACCCCGTAGTGGCTTTAATCATTCCTGCACGAGCACCTGTAGAGACAATACGTGCATCCTGATCTTTGACCTCTGCATATTGCGTCATGGGTATCACACCGCGTTCCTCGTGTTGAATATCAAAGGACAAACCTCTGGATAGGAGGTAATTTCTAAGATGATTACTGGCCAATTCATGCGGCAAGGGCTCACTCCCGAAACGGGTCATTTCAACCAATGCCTCTTTGGATCCCGTTGGTAGGACGTACATGAATTGAGTAAAACCGTTTTGAGGAATGCTAAAATCCATCAACCTCATCTCGTTCGGAGTCCAGTAGTCTTGATTTAATTGGACGCGCCAACCCACAAAACTTTGCAAGACCAGCGGCCCTATGGGTTCTTTAATGTTTGGGGGCCTGCTATCAAATACCTGTTGAACTTCCCATGAATGGTCTCCGGCTGAAAGTACGACGCCTTCTTGTTCTGTCCTCAGGCCATCTACTGCAGCTCTAATCCAAAGGATGTTTTCGTACGATTGGGTAACCGACTTAACCTTATTATATAGCGCACTACTTTCAACCATATAATAATGTTGATCATCTAGCGCCTCTAGGCCGTCCATGGTATCAAGTGTATCCCACTGGTGGTACAGTACATCTTCTAGTTGAGTACGGATTTCATGTTTGGAATCTGCCCAAAAACAATAGGTCTTATCATTTTTCAGCTTCGCATCAGGTTCAAGAATGAGTATTTTGAGTTGATGCAATACATTCCGGCGCTCCAATTCGAGCAAAATCAACCCGTTGGCAGCACCCATTCCCAAAAAACCTATGTCGAAACGCTTCATTGATTAAATGTCGATTAGACCCTTTATATTATTTGCAACAATTCCGTGGCTACTTTGTTCTATACTTACCGCTAAATAGATGTATAAATGGCTTTTTTAGAGCGATATAGGCATTATTATGAGTTTTTAAACTCAATTTTAACATGTCGTGAACAAAAGTATTATTCGTAAGTTAAGTGGTAGTTATAACCTTTAATTTTTAACACCATGTCATTATTTTTAGACGGATCTATGGGATTCGATCCGAACGATTACGTATCGTTCACATTCTTCGCCGGTTACATGGCGATGTTGGCCGCTTCGGTATTCTTCTTCTTCGAAAGAAGTAGAGTTGCAGACGAGTGGAAAACTTCAATGCTCGTTAGTGGGCTTATTACTGGTATTGCAGCAGTGCACTACTACTACATGCGTGATTTTTACGCTGCCGGTAATGGAAGTCCAGTTGTTCTACGTTATGTAGACTGGACCTTAACTGTTCCACTTATGTGTGTTGAGTTCTACTTGATCACTAAGAAAGCTGGAGGTACAAAATCAATTTTGTACAAACTGATCCTAGCTTCAGTTGCGATGTTAGTTACCGGGTACATCGGTGAGGCATTTTACGCAAATGATGCTGTTTCTTGGGTTTGGGGTGCTATTTCTGGTGCTGCTTACTTCTACATCGTATGGATGGTATGGAAAGGAGACGTTGCTAAATTGGCAAACAACGCTGGTGGTGCAGTAGCAAAAGCAAACAGTGCTTTGGCTAAATTCGTAATCATCGGTTGGGGTATCTACCCTATCGGTTACATCCTAGGTACTGCTGGAGGTTTCTTCGGTATGGATCTTGGTATCGAAGCAAACGAGGAAGTACTCAACTTGTGCTACAACCTTGCTGATGCAATCAACAAAATTGGATTTGGTCTTGTGATCTATTCTTTGGCAATCGAGTCAAAGACAGAGGCGGCTTAATCATACGTTTCAGAGTGTTAGTGAGCCCTACGACGAAAGTCGTGGGGCTTTCTTTTTTTACCAATACGTACCAAGGGAACAAAGGATGAGTTTCCGCTATCTTTAAATGATGAAAAACAAACTCCCTCTAGTACTTCTGTTCATCACGACGTTCACTTTTGGTCAAAGTACGGGTATGCATTCCTATGCTATTGACCTCACGCAAGTCGTTAACGATCGTGTCAAAGTATCTGTTGACGCCAAATTGGTTCAGTGGACCGCCTCAAATCAACGTACCTATAACTTTCATTTCCCAGCGACCATACCCGGCACTTATGCTACACTAGATTATGGCCGATTTATTGACGATTTCTCAGCCTATGATGTTGATGGAGCACCACTGAGAGTCAAACGGAAAGGCAATACTTTTACCATCTACGGTAAACCTCAGCGCCTTGAATATTGGGCTGAAGATACCTTCGACGCGCAGATTCGTACGAATAAAGTGTTTGAACCAGCGGGCACCAATAATCAAGAGCACACTAATTTCCTTTTGAATGCGGCAGGTTACTTCGGCTTTTTCGAAGGACAAGAGGAACTACCCGTTTCCCTTGAGATTACTAGAAGCCCGAGTCTCTTTGGCTTGAGTGCCATGGAAAGTTACAGCTACGGAAATACTCAGAATTTTTACGCCCGCAATTACCATGAATTCCTAGATTGCCCAGTAATGGTCAGTCGACCAGATACTACCTCCTTCAAGCTCGGCGGCGCAAAAGTGACCATTGGCGTCTTTACTGAAAATGGGCGCGAACTATCCACAGAAATATACGAGCAAGTAGAAACCAGCATGAAGGCAATCGAAGCCTTTTTGCAGGGAAATCTTCCAGTTGAAAATTATGTATTCATCTTTTACATTAAAGACCATACGGAGTTCGAAGGACTGTTTACCGGACAGGAAATTAAAATAGGCACCATCATTAAAGCCATTCGCACACTAGTCGGCAAAGGTTTTGGAGCGCTGGAACACGGCAACAGCTCCGTCTACTATTTGCCTGATTTTGGCGGAACAACGGTTCTGGACGGTATGGCGGACGTATGTATTCACGAATTCTTCCATATACTCACTCCACTGGGACTTCACAGTGAGGAAATAGGAAATTTCAACTATATCAACCCTAAAATGAGTCAACATTTATGGCTCTACGAAGGTATTACGGAATACTTCGCAGGAATAAGCCAATTAAAAGGCCAGGTGATCACCGAAACGTCTTACGTGCGAAGCTTACTTCGAGGTAAAATCCGTACGGCCGACCGCTACCCAACCGAGAAAATGTCCTTCACAGAGATGAGCGAAAATGTCTTGAAGAAACCGTACAAAAAACAATACGCCCAAGTATATCAACGCGGTGCACTTATGGGTGCTTTGCTAGATATCCGTATTATGGAATTAACACACGGGGAAAAAGACTTGCACGACGTTGTGCTCGCTTTGCGCGATACGTACGGTCCGGAAAACAGTTTTAAAGACGATGCCATCATCGCTGAATTCGTTGCCTTAGTCCATCCTGATCTCCAACAGTTCTTCGATGATTACGTTACTGGACGCAAGGAACTCCCTATTAAATCGTATTTGGAAAAAGTTGGAATAGCATACGATCGCAGGTATAATGGTCCCGTGGTAATGGACCCAATTCGAGATAAGGGCTATAAAACACGAATGGTCCGTACCAAAGATTACATCGAAATAAAGAAGGTCCCCAAAGAGCATCCGTATCAACTACAAGAAGGGGATCGTATCAAGCCTTATAGCACGGAACTTGAAGATAAATTCGGTGGGCCAGTAGAAGGGACACTTAGGACTCTTCATGTAACACGTGGGGACTCATCCTTTACCATTCCCTATAGGGTCCAATATCAGACCGCATCTAAGAAGTATTTTATTCGCTTTCAAAGGGACCCTACCCCTGCACAATTAGCGCTGCGAAACCAATGGTTTAAGAATTAGGCATAAAAAAACCAGCGTTGCACGAAACGCTGGTTTTTAAAAAATAGAAATCTACTAATCGTGGACTCCCTCGTTAACTCAAGAACGAAAGTCACTAAATTTTATTTAGTAACAGGTGTCCCGTACCGGACAAACTTAGGACAAAATCTAAAGTTGCTGAATATAAGCATCTAACGACTCATCTTTATCTAAGGTAATCTTCTTTTTAAGACGGTATTTGGCCTTTTCGACAGCGGCTGGACTTACGTTTAGAACCGTAGCTATTTCTTTATTATTCATCTTTTGGCGTATGAGATAACTCAATCGTATCTCTCCTTTCGTAAGACCCGGATGAACAGAAGCTAACGTATCCGAAAACGCATCGTGCAGGTCCTTATAATTACGCTCAAAATGGTCCCAATAGCTCTCACTTTGTAACTCACGGTTCAGTTCTCTGATCAATCCGCGCAACAAAGTTTTCGTTTCTGTAGAACGGTTGGGCATTTTACTTTCGTTATCTAGCTTGTCTTTAAACTCTTTCAATAGCTCAACTCGAGAAGATGTTTTGAGCAATTGGAAGTTCAATTCATCCGTTTTTTCCTTGGCCTTGGCCTCCATTTCACCCGCTTTCGCAGAGAGTAATGCTTTTTCTGTTTCAAGCAGTTGCAACCTAGTCTCTTTTAATTTACGCTCTTGATAGACCGTAATAGACCCACCTACAATTACAAAACTTAAGACCACTAGAATGACACGAAACCAACGCTTCTCCCAAAGGTGTGCCTTTTGCACAAAAGGCACTTCAAGAGCGCTGAGAACAGCACCGGCATCGTTTCGTAGTTCTAATTTTAAACTATAGTTGCCTGGTCGCAAGTTGTTCAGAGAGAGAGAACGAGAACGTGCATTTAATTGAAGCCATTGGTCAGAAATGCCATCCACTTGATAAAACACAGTGCCTCCCAACATGCCTTGTTTTCCGATCCATTCATAATTGAATTCAATCGAATTAACACCTGCAGGTATGATCAACGCATTATCTTGATTATTGATTCCTATGTACACAGGATTCTGCCGAATCTCATTGTCCTGATAGATGCCGGTTATGGCCAATTGGCCCCTGTCCTCTGCTTCATTCTGTTCGATTCGATACGAAACTACACCGCGATCACCACCAATAAGTAAATCGTCGCCCCAAGGCAACAATGACTTTCTATTAAACAAACTGATGGACAGCTCCGACATACTCGCCTCCGCAAGTATGGACAAACCCCCTTCTTCTGAAAGTCGCAACAATCCATTGCTAGAAGCAATCCATAACACGCCACGATATGACGTTAAACCGTACACCGAAACATAAGTAGATGGGGCAATGAGCGTGTCAAACCCTGTAGTCGTTACGCTATAAAGCCCTCCGCCTTCTGTTCCCACATAAAGCGTGTTGTTGTGTTGTTCTATGGCAAGTATAGGATGGTCTAAGGACCAATTCGTATAAGACAAATCCGATTCAATACGATAGAGCCCTTGAAATTCAGTAGCGACCCAGGCCACACCGTCATAAACCTTGAGGTCCATAATGTTTCTACCCACTTCCCACGGCGATCGCCAGGGCAAGGTGAATTCAGTTCCATCCCACAAATACAGTCCCCCTAGTGTACCTACCCATATAGAATCTCCTTTACCTTGAGCCAAAGACCAAATGTTATTGTTGCCCAAGCCATTCGCTATGGATGTAAATGCAATAAACCTGCGCAGTAATGCACCGTCCTTGTCGTAGACAAAAATCCCTTCATTAAATGACCCTAACCACAAAGTGGAATCTGATGTGAGCAACATGCTTGGGCTTACCTTAGGCATCACCGTACCGTCTACTTCCTCAGGGACCCAACCCTCCTCAGTACGATCGTACAGTACTACGCCGTCGCCATCAAAGCCTACCCACAAGGTGCCGTCCACATTATGTAAGCTCAATGCGCTTTGGATCCCTGACGGAATAAATCTATTGGGCTTAACTAATGGTGTAGACTGCGCCTCCTCAAGCGGAAAAACAGTAACACCACCGTTAAATGTACCCACCCAAAATTCGTTGTTGATTTTCGTGAAGGCATACAATTGGTCTGTTGTCATGCCAAGCTGAACGCGGTTCTTAGTAAACTGTCTCCAGTGTTCCCCATTCCAAACCCACATGCCATCACCATCTGTACTTACCCAAATCTCATCTTCATGTACAGCCACATCACGAGGATTAATAACCCAAGGAGCGACTGGTAATGCCGGTAAACGTTCAATCCGTCCCTGTTCCACAAGGATAACGCCCTGATCTTCAATCCCTATAATAACCTTCGCTCCCGCCACGGTAACCGATTTACGGTAACTGTCATACGCATCGCCTGAAGCAATGGATAAGATGCGCTTCAGTGTATAATCATAGTACAGTAGGTGTGAACCGGAGGTTCCTAGCCACAGCGTATCCCCTTGTTGCGCGAAATCAAAACCAAATAAAACGTCTTCGGGGGCGTAGTCAAAGCCCAAACGCTCCCATCCTGAAGCGCCCTTGTAAAGCGCATAAATACCTTCTCCCGCCGTCGCCGCCCATAACGTACCGTAGGAATCCTCGAAAATTGACATGACCGTGGTACTCAAAGGCAACTGCGGCACGGCCGCATCCAAGATGGGCTGCAATCTGTGTATGTTGTAGGCAACTATTCCTCCTTGTTGCAAGCCGATCCATAGAATCGAATCTTGTGCAACGCACAGACTCTGTACGTTAGTTGTTCTTAGTGCGGAAGTTTTCTCAAGGAATGGGACCAATTGAGCCCTACCGTCATTATACCGGTACAGCCCATCACGTGTACCCATCCAGACAAAGCCTAGATCATCCGATGTTATCGCATAAACGGTCGGATGACCTAAACCTTGAACGGCATCAATGTGACGAATTCCCTGCGCTTTTACACCAACAGCAAACCACAGGAGAATAACAAGACATTTGATTCTTTGCATGGCGGAAATTTACAAAATGAAAAGGGGACCCTCGCGGGTCCCCTCAACACTTACTTACTAACCAAAAGGTAAGTGATTATTTAAGTGCAATGCGTACAACGCTTTCGCTCAAACCATTTTGAACGCGTACGATGTACATGCCACGTGGCAAAGATGCAACGTCTAAACGTGCTTCAGTCTCAAAACGCTGCTCCAGTACTTTCGCACCAGTTACGCTATAGATAGCGACGTTAGAAGTTGTACCTGTGGTGTTTTCGATGAACAACACATCAGAAGCTGGATTTGGCTTCACTACGAAGTCAGTTGCTGCTTCTTCAATACCGATACCCGCACATGGACCACACTCTTCCCAACATTGGATGTCAAGAGTAGTATCCGCCTGAGCAATAGTAACTAGACGGTTAGTGAATGCACCAGTAGTCAACGTACAAACAGAATCTGCAGTTGTTGGGTCGAAGTTCTCTTGAATTGCCCAGCTGTCTGCAGTGAATTTGAACTCGTAAGAACCTGGTAATAGTGAAAGTGTTACTTCATATACACCGTCGCCATCAGCATCAGTCATTTGGTTTGCATCACCACTCCATCCGTTCATTGTACCTGAGATGTAAGCAGTTGTAAACGCAGGGCTGTTCGAACGATCAGACTGGAACGTAACGTTCACAGGCGTTGCAGGAACAGGACAAGTACCGTCAGTAGTACACTCACCGAAACATGTGCGGTAGTGGAAGTCTCCCATCAAACCCATAGTTGAAGAGTAACCTACCATATCACGGTCACTGTATGTACCCGCAGCACATGGCTTACCTACGATGTTCTCTTTAGCTCCCCAAGAAGGATCGTTAGCGCTCAAGAACGTAAACATGCTGTAGAAACCTGAAGCTGCAGCAAGTGTCTTAGAGTAAACGCTATCGCCGATAGGATACATCTCGTTATCTCCAGGTACTCCGAAGCCAGAACCACCAGCTAAGAATACACCCGTTGAATCAACGGCTCTGTAAGACATGTTTACCTGGAATGTCATGTATACTTCGCCCGATTTTGCACCACACGATTCCCATGCAACCCCTGGAAGGATTGTATCCGCAGTGAATGCAGCGAAACGGTTCGTGTAAGCACCTGTAGTTTTAGTACAAGCCGTACCAGAAGTCAAACTTTCTTGACCAGTCCATCCATCAAGTGTGAATTTGTACTCGATAGAATCAGCAGTTAACGGAAGAGTAACCGTCCAAATTGAATCACCTTCAGGATCAGACATTGGGTTACAGGTACCACACCAGCTGTTAAAGTCACCATTCAAGTGTACAGTAGTGTACGACCCTGAATAGTCGCGCATGTCAACGATAAACGTGACATCCTTTTGTGCAAAACCCAACATAGGAAGGGCAAGCATTAATAAAGCGTAGATTTTTTTCATGTTAAGCATTATTTATGGTTAGTAATTATTGAAATACACGTATGTAGTCCACCGCCATATATTGTGGGAACACAGTATTCTGTCCCACTGGCCCAGGCCAATCTCCTTCAACGGCGATGTTAAAAATGAAGAAGAATTTTTCATGGAACGCAGAAAGCGAACCAATATTTAAAGTGTTGTAAAGAACATCATCCACGTACCACTTCATGGAGCCTTGATTCCAGATCAAGCTAAAGACGTGAAATTCATCTGCATACTTACCGTCAGGCAAGCTTTTGGCGGCACCATAGCTGGCTTGCCCACCGGCATTCCAATGCGCCGTTCCGTGAACCGTTCTGTCGTTGTAACCGTCACCGCCGATCAGCTCCATGATGTCTATCTCACCACACGAAGGCCAACCGACTGAAGAGATGTTGTCGCCAAGCATCCATAGCGCAGGCCACAAACCCTGACCATAAGGCAGACGCGCTCGAATATCAATGCGTCCATACTTAAAGCTCTGTTTCCCCTGGGTCGTAATGCGCGCCGAAGTAAATGGTGCACCCCCAAAGGTTTCCTCTTTAGCTGCGATGATAAGCACACCGTTCTCTACGGTTGCATTGTTGGTTCCTGAACGGTAATATTGACTTTCTTCATTACCCCAACCGGAAGCTCCAGTTTCGTAATTCCAATCGTTCATATTCAATGAAGTTCCGTCGAATTCATCGTTCCAAACTAAGGAAACACCAGGATACGAAAGCGGCGTAGTGTAACCAGAATCGGACTGACCGCTGTAGCTATCATCATTCTCAATGGTAATGACATTGAAAGGATTAGGAATGCTTACGTTGGTTCCATTTGAATAACTGATCCAAAGCGTCTCATCTTGCTCAAATTCTGTATCCCCTAAAAGAGGAATTGGAATGTTGGCCCTACTTTCACCTTTAGGGATAGTCGCAGTTCCACTTACCTGGGTAAAGTCCTCACCAGCGAGCGCACTAACTTCTACCGTACTGTAGTTGAAGGTAACTTCTTTTGAGGCCGGCTCGTTTAAGCTTACCTGGTAGCTGTAAGTATTCGCTTCATCACCTTCGACCACCACAACATCACTTCCTGATAAAACAGGAAGCTCCGCGGTCTCACAAGATGTGAGCGCAATCGCTAACGAAAAGGGGACAAGAAGTTTATTCAACTGCATAGAAATATGTGGGATATGAATCCTTTATTCTGAATATAGTGTGAAGCGCCAAATCAAGGCACCATTACAATTAACCTCAATTTCCATGTAGCGGGCAGAACCGTCGTCCGTCATGCTCAATATGTCGTAGGTAATGTCCGCAACCGGATTCGTTACTTCGCCCCCATTGGTTGCTTTTTGCAAACCTATGAACGCACCTTGACCGATCACTTTTAACTGATCCACACCGTTTACACCTGTACCTGGTAGTACTTCGAAGCCATGTGTACCACTGGCCCAAGCAGCCTTTGCACCCGTCAGTACGGTTTCTGGATGACAAGCATCTGCAGCAACACCCATAAATGCTTCCGCCCAGATATCGCCTTTGGTATCGTAGATCATTTCCAAATCAGAGTTGAACGTCCATTCGTCGTCAAACGCACACGGACGGTCTGTGGCGCCTGTGGCGCCGATGGCCCACCAAGTTTGTGAGGCATCTACTGGTCCTACCCAAAGTGCGCCTGCCTGTGGCGCGAGCTTCCAGGTACGGGATGTACAATCGGTCAAAAATTCAGCAGTTCCCGCACAAACGAATGCAGCGTCGATAAGAATTTCAACTTGGCCTGTTGCAGTAGCATGTCCACCTTGGTTAATTACCGTGTGTTTGATATCGTAAACACCCATTTTAGGTATGAAAACTTCTACAGATTCGCCAGTGAATACGCCAACTCCTTCGACTTCCCATTGGTAAAGGAATGGATCGCCAGAGCTTTCGCTGGTTAAGAGTACTGTGCTAGAATCTATAAACTGCAAGCTGTAATCAGCCGTAGGTAATGGACCTAATTCTGTTTTGCCCGGTACCGTTGGTTCACACGATACAGCCGCAAATGCTAAGCCAAGAATGGCGAATAATTTGAATGCTTTCATTTTAGTAACCTGAGTTTTGAGTTAATGCACCTTGCGATGCGTCCAATTCATTTTGTGGAATAGGTAGATACATGTGTTTTGTATCGTCCCAGTTATCCAAAGTAGTCGCTGCCTTGCCTGTTCTAATCAAATCATAGTAACGGTGACCTTCTGTGGCCAATTCCATTCTACGCTCATTATAGATATCTGTTAACAATTGACTCCCTGATGAGCCTATACCTTGTATACTTACACGAGCACGAACTTGGTTTACGTAGCTGCGTGCGGTTCCTTCAGAACCACCACTGCGAACTAAACCTTCTGCAGCCATGAGCAATACGTCCGCGTAACGGATTTCGCGAATGTTATTTCCCCAGTTCAGAGCAGGCTCACCATCCGGTGGGAAGTTGCTTGCAAGAGGTGCATATTTCTTCATAAAGAACCCTGTATTCTGGTATCCAGCACTGTACTCTGCTCCTGCCAAGTTATCAGCGTCAATAATAGTCGCGGCATAACGTGGATCCCCGTCCATAAACGACTCTAAGTCCTCCGTTACCGGGCAAAAGCCCCATCCTGGAGAATAATCAGGACCGTTGTAATCGCGCATACCACAAAATTGGACACCTACATTACCTTCACTGTGGCCAGAACCAAATCGGCCCCAGTCGCTTGTAGAGTTCTCAGAATACGTGATTTCAAAAACGCTCTCAACGCCCCACTCACCCGTTTTCTTGAAGATGTCTTCGTAGTTTGGCTCAAGGCTGTACTGACCGGAGTTGATTACTTCTTGACACAAAGTAACTACCTCGTCCATATTGGAATCATCATCCATAAATAAATAAATGCGGGCAAGAAGTGCTTGTGCAGCACCTTTAGTCACGCGACCCAATTCAATGCCTGGAACGCTCACCGGTAAATCCGGTATGGCCGCTTCCAATTCAGCAATGATGAAAGGATACAAAACATCTGGACCTACTTGGCTTACAGCGTAGTATTCCGATGGATCCAATGTACTTTGAATCAATGGGACATAACCAAAGCTGCGTGCGAGATCAAAGTAGAATTTTGCACGTAAGAAGTGTGCTTCGGCTTTCGTGCGCGTTTTGAATGCTTCTGAAGCAGCATCAATTCCATCAATCTTCTCGAGGAAAAGATTCGCACGGTACACTCCCTTGTAATTCTTGCGCCAGAAGCCGGCTTGAGGACCCAAATTTGGAGTCCACGTAAAGTTATCTGTTGCTACCCATGATGGCTGATCAGATGCATCAGATCCACCTGCGTAGGTGTCATCAGAGGCCACGTTCATTAAGAAGCGGTGCATCGAAAAACCGTACTGGTCATTCCACTGTAGAACATCATAAATGCTCACCAATGCTTCGAACGCTTGTTCTTCCGTTTGGTAGTAGTTGATTTCCAAATCACGTCCTACGGGCGTTGTCGTTAAGAAATCTTTAGAACATCCGACAGATACTAGTGCACCTAGTGCAAGTATTGCGAACGATTTGATTGTTGTATGAAGTGTCTTTTTCATCTTTCTAGCTTATTTGAAAGTGACGTTTAATCCAATGCTGTGTACACGCGCTTGTGGATAGATACCACGGTCTACACCAAAACCAGCTCCAATTTCCGGATCAAATCCAGAGTATTTAGTGAAGGTCAACAAATTCGTTCCTGCATAGTAGATACGCATTTTACGAAGCATCAAGCGGTCTGCTACCGCTGGACTCAAATTGTATCCAATCTGAACATTTTTAATACGGAAGAAGCTTCCGTCTTCCACATAGAAATCAGAACTACGGGCAAAGTTCATATTGTTATCCTGGAACGTCAAGCGTGGGTAATCGTTAGAAGTACCTGGTCCTGTCCATCTGTCTAGCGCAGCGCCAGTCATGTTTGCTGTAGGAAGATCGTAACGACGTGTCGCGTTGTAGATCTGATTGCCCCAAACTCCTTGACCGAAGATTGCGATATCCCAGCTCTTGTATTGCATATCAATGTTAATACCTGCGGTCATGTCTGGCGTTGGGTTACCGATGAACGTTCTATCGTCCGCAGTAATTTTTCCGTCGCCATTTACATCAACAAAGCGGAAGTCACCTGCAACTGCTCCAGGTTGAAGTGTGTCGCCGTTTTCGCCACCAGTGTAGGAGAATACTTCGTCTTGCGTTTGGAAAATACCGTTGGTTTGGTAACCGTAGAAGTATCCAATGGGCAATCCTTCTGAGATACGAGTGATTTCCAATCCTTGTGGACCCCACTGCTGACCGGGTAGATAACCACTTTCATTCCCTAAAAGGACTACTTCATTTCTCAAGAAACTGACGTTCGCTGATGCGGCAAACCTGAAATCTTGAGTGAATGATTTTTCATAGCCCAATTCGATATCGATACCGCGGTTAGACATCGAACCGATGTTCGCAGTTGGCGCATCATTACCAATATAATCTGGCAATGGTGGACGCGTTTTCATATCATTAGTAGTACGGCTGTAAAAATCTATGTTTGCCGTTAACCAGTCGTATGCGCGCATTTCAACACCCACGTTGAATTGGCTCACGCTTTCCCAACGCAAATCTGGGTTAGCCACCTGAGCAGGTGCAGTACCGTTTGTTAACACTTCGCCTGAACCAAAGGTGTACGAACGACCACCTACAATAGTGGAGGCATACTCAAGAGAACCTGCAGCGTCATTACCGTTCAAACCGTAACCGGCTTTCAATTTCATGGTATTTACATTGTCAAATACCCAAAAATTCTCTTTGTGAAGGTTCCAACCTGCACTTACAGACGGGAAGTATCCCCAACGGTAGTTCGCACCAAAGTTGGATGAAGCATCTGCGCGAATAATAGCCGTAGCTACATATTTACCTTGGTAATCGTAGTTGGCACGGGCGAAATACGATTCAATCGCATAACGTTCCCAATAGCCACCGTAGACTTGCTCACTTTCCTCGTTACGTGCATAATCGATTGTCGCGCCATTGTAAGTGCTCACAGGCACATCGCGTTTGCTACCACCAATGTAGCGGCCCTGAACTTCTTGTGCACTGTGGCCAGCAAGACCATCAAAATGATGATCGCCCAAGTCCTTTGTGTAGGTAATGGTTTGATCCCAGATCCAAGTGAATGCACGGTTAAAGTTGCTGTACACCATGTTCGTATCTAGGAAGTTGGTCGCATTTAAATAATGCGATGGACGGAATCCGTTGCCTCCGTAAAACGCGAGGTCAACCCCCATGCTTGTACGTGCTTTCAATCCTTCAGCAATCTCAAATTCGGCAAAAGTGTTGTTTACAATTTTATCCGACCAACCGTAGTTGTTTTCTATCATGTAAGCCGCAACAGGATTTAAAACCTCTGAAGTTACACGGCTTGATATTCCGTAAATACCGCCAGCATCGCGAACCAAGTTGTTACGCAATACACCGCCAGAGGTATAAGGCGCTTGAGAGAGAACGGTTGGATCCGTTTCGTATAAAGGAGTAATTGGGTCAATATTCATCGCGCGACCTAAAGGCGAACCAAATTCAGTATTCTCCGCAACCGTTTGGCTTTCGTTGTGTGTGTAGGCTACATTCCATCCTATAGTAAAGCGGTCGTTTGCTTTCGTGATGGTGTTTAGACGAGCCGATAGACGTTCGAAGTTTGACTTTCCTTCCGCTACAATACCGTCCTGCTTGAAATGACTGATTGACGAAAAGTATGAACCACGATCTGATCCACCAGAAACGCTAAAATCTGTACTACGCATCAAAGCGTTCTGGTTAAACACGTGCTGCTGCCAGTTGGTTCCTTCACCATACATCGCAGGATTATCATAAATGATTGACTGACCAGCTGCTGCGGCCATTTCATTTTGAAGTGTAGCGTATTCCGTAGCGTTGAGCAGCGGCAATTGTTTCCAGGAGTTCTGAATACCAGTGTAGGTACTGAAGTTTACCTCCATACCTTTCGCAGAAGAGCCATTTTTAGTGGTAACAATAATGACTCCGTTTGCTCCACGCGCACCATAAATAGCTGCAGAAGCAGCATCTTTTAACACCTCTATGGTTTGTATATCGTTCGGGTTTAAATAATCAATACCTCCGCCGATCACGACTCCATCTACAACGTACAACGGATTGGATCCGTTGATGGAAGATGTACCGCGAATACGTACAACTGATGCAGCACCCGGTTGTCCTGAATTCTGGAGCACCTGAACACCAGAAGTTCTACCCTGCAGCGCGGTTTCAAGGCGAGGCAGTTGAAGATCTTCTAGGTCTTCTGCTTTAACACTAGAGATGGCTCCAGTGACGTTGCTCTTTTTTTGAACACCGTAACCTACTACAACCACTTCATCAAGCGTACTTGCAGCTTTATCATATTGTAAAGTGACCTTAATCGTTTTGGCATCGCCTAGAACTACAGATTTACTTTCGTATCCAATAAAAGACACATTGATCTTTGTTCCTTTTGCAACGTCCAACGACCAGCGGCCGTAAAAATCTGTCACTGCAGATTTCGCTCCTGCCTTCACTACTGCACCAGGTAATGGTGCGTTGTCCGCTGCATCCACCACAGTACCAGAGTATTGTGCTGTTGCAGTAAACATCAAAAATGAAAACAGAACGAGTAAGCTGTTTCGCATGCTGTGTTTTTGCATTGTGTTGAGTCTATTAGCGTTTAAATGTACTTTGTACACCCAAAAGTGTTATACTATTATTAAGAACGCAACTAAGCGTGCCGGACAAATACCGGACAGATCGTTAACACTAGTAAACACAAAAGGTTCAGAGCCGTATTGATTCATTAATAGCCTCAGAATTATTCTTCAAAAAAGCCGTCTATATCACGCCGATCCTTTTTTGTTGGACGCCCTAATCCCTTTTGGCGGCTCACATTACGTGCTAAACGTAGAAATGACATTTTATCCAGTTCCACCTGTGGCGTTTTATTCTCAATCAAGTCCGGGACGAATTTTGCACTCACCCGACTTTTGGGCAAGGCTTTGATTTGGAAGACTTCATCATACCCGTGGCGCTTTAATGTAAAAAGGTCACCCGCTTTGACGTCACGAGAGGGTTTAACTGGATTTTCGTCCATAAAAACGCGGTTACTTCTCACCTGCTCACCGGCCACGGTACGGGTTTTGAACAATCGGACACACCACAAGAATTTGTCTATACGCATGAGCACAAAATTGCACGTTTTCCACTAATTTCAAGCCCACAAGATTAAAAATGATCGAATGAAGAAATCAGCAATCCTTGGGGCTTTCGTCTTTAGTACGTTTTTTGCCTGTCAAAACTCAGATGATGCAGCGACATCGACCCTAGAAGAAAGTACAACGTTTATGAATCACTCAGAAAAAGGCTACCAATTATACACCTTGCGTGAAGCACTTACCGGCGCTGACTCTATCGCTGCTACCTTGCAAACCACACGCGAAATGGGTTATGAAAAAGTAGAGAGCTTTGGCTACATGGAAGGTGGTTTTTTAGGCATGAGTACCGCAGCGTTCAATAAAGCCATTGCAGATGCAGAACTAAAAAGTCCATCAGGACATTATATGCCTCCAGAATTGGCCAGTGAAATTGTGGGAAGCATCGATCCCGCATCCATAGCATCCTTCTTAGATGCTGCTGAAGTTCTAGGACAAAAGTGGGTCGTTATTCCTTGGATGAACGAAGCATGGCGCAATAAAGAAGGCTACGACCATTTGATCGAATACCTGATCCAATTAGGAGAAGCAGCAGCGAAGCGCGACATGGTCGCCGGCTGGCACAACCACGATTTCGAATTCACCCCTCTAGAGCCCAACAAGCCGGGTTCACCCTTCGCTTATGAATACCTATTAAACGCACTAGAGGGAAGCAATGTAGTCTTTGAAATGGATATTCATTGGGTAGCCTTCGCCGGACAAAATCCCGTAGAATGGATGGCAAATTATCCAGGGCGATTCCCGCTTTGGCATGTAAAAGACTTCGCCGCAGATACTGCAACACAGGTTCCCGTAGGTCAAGGAGTCATTCCTTGGACAGAAGTCTTTGCTATGGCAGAAATAGCTGGACTGGAGCACTATTATATCGAACAAGACTTCTGTGCTGCAGACAAAGCAGTTCTGTGCCTACAAGAAAGTATAGAATGGGCCAACAAGCAGTCCTTCATGAAGTAAACTAAACGGCTTAAGCAGCGTTAACATAAATTAAGAACACAACTGAACTATGTACGGAGGATTAAAAGAACATTTGACCACACAGCTCGAAGAAATCACTGCAGCAGGCTTATTTAAGCGCGAGCGAATTATAACCACACCCCAAGATGCAGTGATAAAAACTACTGAAGGCGAAGAAGTACTCAATTTTTGTGCAAACAACTATTTAGGACTGAGTTCACATCCGCGCGTTTTAGCCGCTGCTCAAAAAACATTAGAAACGCACGGTTTTGGAATGTCCTCCGTTCGTTTTATTTGTGGCACGCAAGACATTCACAAAGAATTGGAAGCGAAGCTAGCGGAGTTCTTGCATTGCGAGGACACCATACTCTACGCAGCAGCCTTCGACGCGAACGGCGGCGTGTTTGAACCGCTACTTACCGCGGAAGATGCCATTATTTCCGATAGTTTAAATCATGCGTCCATTATTGATGGGGTTCGACTGTGTAAAGCCCAGCGCTACCGCTATGCGAATAACGATATGGCGGATCTGGAATTGCAGTTGAAAGCTGCAGCCAATGCACGATTCAAAATCATCGTTACGGATGGCGTTTTTTCAATGGACGGTTACGTGGCACAATTGGACAAAATTTGTGATTTAGCCGATCAATACGGTGCATTAGTTATGGTGGATGAATGTCACGCAACGGGCTTCATCGGTAAGACAGGACGCGGCACCATAGAGCTGAAAAACGTTTTGGGACGTGTCGACATCATCACAGGAACATTAGGTAAAGCCCTGGGTGGTGCAATGGGTGGGTTTACTACCGGACGTAAGGAAATCATCGAGATGCTACGTCAGAAATCGCGTCCGTACTTGTTCTCCAACTCCTTAGCGCCAGCTATTGTAGGAGCATCTATTGAAGTATTGAATTTGCTGAGTGAGACTACAGACTTACGTGACCAATTGGAATGGAACGTCAATTACTTTAAAGACGGCATGAAAGCAGCCGGCTTCGACTATAAGGACGGCGAAAGTGCTATCGTACCCATTATGCTTTACGATGCTGCGTTAAGCCAGGAATTCGCAGACAAATTACTTGCAGAAGGTATTTATGTCATTGGTTTCTTTTACCCTGTAGTACCCCAAGGTCAAGCCAGAATTCGAGTCCAGTTGAGTGCAGCACATACCCAAGCGCATCTGGATAAAGCCATTGCGGCCTTTACGAAAGTGGGCAAGGAACTGGGTGTAGTGCAGTAAAGAGTCCACTTTTAACAACACTTTATCGAGGTTTATTCGCCGCTATAAGTGCTCATCTGCAGCCGTAGCGTTACTTTTGACCTTCATTAGAACTACAGCACATGCTTATTCAGATTTTACAGTTCGTCTTAGGACTCTCTATATTGATCGTACTTCACGAGTTTGGCCACTATTTGCCTGCACGTTACTTTGGGGTACGCGTCACAAAATTTTACCTCTTTTTTGACTACAAATTTTCTTTATTAAAGAAGAAAATTGGGGAAACTGAATGGGGAATTGGTTGGATTCCATTAGGAGGTTATGTGAAAATTGAGGGTATGGTGGACGAAAGCATGGACACTGAAAACCTCAGCGAGGAACCTGAAGATTGGGAATTCAGAGCGAAGCCAGCTTGGCAACGTGTGATTATTCTTACCGGCGGGGTCATCATGAATTTCATCACTGCGTATTTCATTTACGTCTTCTTGTTGATGTCTTACGGAAAAGACTATTTGCCAAACGAAAGTTTAGTGAATGGTATATGGACCAATGAAATGGGACTTTCAATGGGATTGGAAAACGGCGACAAAATTGTAAGTATCGGAGATGTAGTTCCTGAGAGCTACAGTGAGATTCCCATGGAGATTCTGTTAAGTCAAGAAGAAGATATTGTTGTTGAACGTGCTGGAAACCTTGTAACGGTTCCCATTACGATGGAGGCCATTGAAGATATGATCAGCAATAAGAAATTTATTGGGTTGATCAAGCCGCGTATGCCCTACGTCATCGGAGCCTTGGGTGATGAAAGTGCAGGTGCAGCTGCTGGGCTTATGGTAGGTGATAGCATTGTTGCGCTCAACGGTCAAGAGCTTTTGTTCTTTGACCAGTACAAAGCTGAATTGCCCAAGCTTTCGGGCGAGCAAATTACCCTCAGCATATACCGAGAAGGACGATTAGATTCTGTTCAAATGATGCTGCCAGAATCGGGTCTAATTGGGGTATACAACACAGGCGAAGTATTCAAATATTATGAGATAAAGAACAAAGCATACACCTTTGCTGAGGCATTGGGCGGTGCTGGCGGAGAGGTCCAGAATAAATTAATGAGTTACATCCGTCAATTCAAACTCATCTTCAACCCTAAGACTGAAGCGTATAAAGAGGTTGGTGGTTTCTTGACCATTTTAAAACAATACGATCAGGCTTGGAATTGGCGCCATTTCTGGGAGTTTACTGCATTCTTGAGCATTATGCTTGGATTCTTAAACATCCTGCCTATTCCTGCTCTCGATGGCGGCCACGTTATTTTTACGGTGATTGAATGGATCTCCGGAAGAAAGCCATCGATCAAAGTGCTTGAAATTGCACAAATGATCGGGTTCTTCTTGCTGCTTGCGCTGCTTGTATTTGCGAATGGAAATGATCTCATCAAAGCTTTATTTGGCGGATAAAGCATGGACCAGAGCAGTACCATATACGCCCATTTAGGTCAAGTAAATGACCCCGAAATTCCGGTACTGAGCTTGCATGATATGGGTATTTTACGAGAGGTCAAGCTGCTTCCCGTTACTGACCTCCGACACGCTGAAGCGTTGCATACTTTTCATTCTAGCCATCCCGATGCGCCCGAAGGAAATGAAGCGCAAGTCTATGAGATTGTCATCAGTCCAACTTACGTAGGTTGTCCGGCAATGGATCGGATGTCTCAAGATATTGAAGAGGCCATGTTTGTGCGACAATTGCCCTTTACTATTACTCAGCAATTGCAACCCTCCTGGACCACTGATTGGATTTCAGAGGAAGGAAGAAGAAAAATGGAAGCTTATGGCATTGCACCGCCAGTTTCAGGGTCAGCAGATAAAAGAGAGCTCTTTGCGGAAGCGCCCAAAGTTCGCTGTCCCAAATGCAAAGACCCAGATACCCGGATGCTCAGCTTACACGGCAGTACAGCTTGTAAAAGTCAGTACGTCTGCAACAGTTGTTTGGAGCCGTTCGAATACTTCAAGTGTTTGTAAAAACAGTCGAGGCCAAATGCCCCTCATGTCCTAACTTTGGGGAGCCCAAACACAGACTCATGTCAAAAAAGACCACTATTCCGTTCGAAAAAGCGTTTAAACTCATGGCTACGGCTAAGAGTATGGCTGAATTGTATGAGCGGGAAAAGGATACGACATCAAAATACGTACACGCAACGAGCCGTGGCCACGAATCGGCCCAGCTTGCACTGGCCTTGCATTTAGAGGCCAAAGATTATGTTGCCCCATATTACCGCGACGACAGTTTATTGTTGGGAATAGGCATGACACCTAAGGATTTGATGCTGCAATTGCTTGCAAAGGTGGATGATCCCTTTTCAGGCGGTCGTACCTATTACAGCCACCCCAGTTTGAACGACGCGGATAAGCCAAAAATTCCGCACCAAAGTTCTGCAACGGGAATGCAAGCGATCCCTACGGCCGGTGTGGCCATGGGGATTCAATACCGCGAACAGCAAGGACTAGCCACGAAAGAGGAATTGGGCGGGATCGCCGTCTGTAGCATTGGCGACAGTGCGATGACAGAAGGAGAGATATCAGAAGCATTGCATATGGCTGCTTTGAAACAATTTCCACTACTCATGTTCGTGCAGGATAACGGCTGGGACATCAGTGCAAATCGGGCAGAAGTTCACCACAGCAATGCGGTAGAATACGCAAAGGGCTTTACCGGCATTGAAGCGGTGGATGTTGACGGGACAGATTTTGAAACGGCCTATACGGAATTGGGTAAGATTATAAAGACGATGCGCAAAGAACGCCGTCCGTTTTTAGTCCGCATGGATGTGCCGCTGCTCAACCACCACACTTCTGGAGTACGCAAGGAATGGTACCGTGATGATCTAGAGGAGGCTGCAAAACGCGACCCCTATCCTATTTTAAAGGCGCAATGTTTGAAAGCCGGAGTGAGCGAAAAGGAATTGGACCAGTGGGAAACCGAAGCGGGCCAATTTGTTCAAGCCCAGTACGAAAGCGCCCTATCCATGCCAGATCCGCAACCCGCAGATCTGCTTACCCATGATTTTGCACCCACTCCCATTACGGAGGA
>JAHEKP010000014.1:25203-32516 GCA_024638285.1 Cryomorphaceae bacterium | reverse complement strand
TCTGTGATAGTGCGAATGAGGCTTGTCCAGTAGTTGTGGGAGCAGCAGTGCGTTTCCCATTAACTTTTGTGGACCCAAAGCGCAGTGATGGTACTCCTGAATGCAGTACGGTTTACGATGCGACCTTGGAAGAAATAGCTGCTGAAATGGGCTATTTAGCCCGCCAACTGACTTAATATCCCTTCAACAGCAAGACGATAAGAATCTAAACCAAAGCCACTTACGGTTGCAATACATTTTTGACCTATCAAACTAGTGTGGCGAAAATCCTCGCGTGCCAAAGGGTTTGAAATGTGCACCTCATATACGGGGACGGTAATGGCAGCAATGCAATCCATCAATGCCACCGAAGTATGTGTATATCCACCGGCATTAAGTACAATGGCATCGTAGGCTCCATCTGCTTCTTGCAAAAGATCAATAAGCTCCCCTTCTACGTTACTTTGCTCGTACCTAAATGACGCGACATCGTCATACACAGCGGTGAGCTCTTCGTAGAACGATTGAAAGTCTTGATTGCCGTATATCCCAGGCTCTCTTTTTCCTAAAAGATTGAGATTGGGTCCGTTGAGAATTAAAATTTGCATCGTGTAAAGTTAGCGCATCAATAGCGAAATTAGGAGTATGAATTGGACCGATTCCGTTACGGGTTACCTAGAGCACCTCAAGTTTGAGCGTGGACTCAGTAATAACACTATTAGTGCCTATAAAAGGGATCTCGAGCAATTGGCCAATTTTAGTGATCTAAAGCCAAAGCAGATCAATGCAAAACACATCTCGGCCTACCTCCAGCACCTCCATTCCATCGGCTACTCACCGCGCTCTCAAGGACGCGTGCTCAGTGCGCTACGTGGATTTTTCAACTGGATGATTGACGAAGAACACCTCAGTGAACATCCTGTGATTTTGTTTGAAAATCCAAAGACGGGACGTAAACTACCAGTAGTTCTGAGCGTACAAGAGGTGATTCGTTTGCTTGAAGCTATTCCAATGAATGAAGACTTTGCGTCCCGCGACAGGGCCATCATAGAGCTGCTCTATGCATGTGGATTGCGCGTTTCTGAAGCCTGTACACTGAAGCGTTCACTGCTTCGCTTAGAGGAAGGCTATATTATTGTCACTGGTAAAGGAAACAAGCAACGGTTGGTCCCCATACATAAAGAGGCCGTAAAACACCTCGAATTGTATTTAGAATATGAACGTCCTCATCAAAAGTGTCAGCCCAAACATTCGGACACTGTTTTTTTAAGCAATCGAGGCGCAGCCCTCTCGCGACAAAGTATCTTTTTGAAGATCAAAAAATTTGCCGCTGCTGCTGGAATCAGAAAAGTAATTAGCCCGCACACCATGCGCCACAGCTTCGCAACACATTTAATGGAACGCGGCGCGGATTTAAGAATTGTACAGCAACTTTTAGGACATGAAAGCATCACAACTACCGAGATTTATACGCATATTAGTGCGCAGCAATTGAGCGATAAAATCGCGGATTTCCACCCCTTAAACCACTTGTAATGAAGCGTTATTTGTACGTGCTCGTAGCAGCTGTATCTCTAAGCTGCACTAAAAATTCCATGAAGTATAGCGAAGTGATTTCAGAAATGTATTCGTGCCACGACACTACACAATGGACCACACCGGATCTCTTGAATACACTGTCAGGCACTTATGACTGGAGGTATGTACAAGCATGGGGACGAGGCGGATCTTACGAGAGTGAAACGGACTATTCGGGTTGGATCCTGACATTGAATGCCGACAGTACGTACAGCATGAATGGAGCTGATACCGTTTTTTATGAAGGGAATTGGTCCATAGAGAACAGTTGGTTCTCCTATACGTTAACCCTAGACACTTCTGTGAGTACGCTTTGGGGTCAAATAGTGTTTTGTCCGCCTTATTTAATGTTTTACAATAGCCCGGTCGATGGTCCGGACCATTTATACGAAAAACGATGAACCTAAATCAAATAATCGCCCTTCAACGAGCCAATGCGCCAGCACAAGCTCGTACTAGTTTAAAATATCGACTACATAAATTAGAACAGTTACGCCGCGCGCTACAAGGTCCCTGGCAAGAGAAATTGGCGAATGCCCTTCATGAAGATTTTGGAAAAAGCCCAGTGGAAGTTGGCTTAACGGAGATTTTTCCAACCTTGGATAATCTAAAAATCATACGTAAAAACTTAAAACGTTGGTCCGCACCGCAGAAAGTAAAAACGCCACTTCCACTGTTTGGATCTACTTCCTATACCCAACCTGAACCAAAAGGCAATACCCTGGTCATTGCACCATGGAATTACCCTATTTTCTTATCGCTTCATCCTTTATGTACCTCGTTCGCGGCTGGAAATACGGTTCTTTTAAAACCGTCTGAACATACACCGAATACTTCTGCAGCTCTAGCCGAATTAGTGGCAGAGATTTTCAAACCTGAAGAAGCAACGGTAGTTACAGGCGGCGTAGATGTATCTACCGCGTTGTTGAAAGAACGCTTCGATCATATCTTTTTCACTGGCTCAACGGCCGTAGGTAAAATAGTGATGGAGGCGGCAAGTCAACACCTGTGCTCTGTAACCTTAGAATTGGGTGGTAAAAGTCCAACCATTGTGGATGAAACTTCCAATGCATTTGAAGCTGGACAGCGCGTTGCATGGGCGAAGTTCACTAATGCAGGACAAATCTGCATCGCTCCAGATCACATCTACGTTCATGCACGTAAGATGGAAGATTTTAAACGAGGTGTCGCTATGGTCATATCCAAGCAATACGGCGAAGATCCTACACTAAGCAAAGACTATGTGCGTATAGTGAATGATCAGCATTTTAAACGACTCGCCAGTATGCTCCAAGAAGCTAAGGAGGAAAGTGGCACTCCTTTTATTGGAGGAGTAACCAATGATGAACAACGTAAGATTTCCCCGGCCGTCTTTATTAACCCTTCAAAGGAAGGTGCTTTGATGAAAGAAGAAATCTTTGGCCCACTCTTACCTGTGTTTAGTTACACGGATCTAGAGGAACCTTTGTTGGAAATCAATTCTCGAGAACACCCGTTGGTGGTTTACATCTACAGTAAGAGTAAACGAAACATAAAAGCCATACAACAAGGAACGCGCGCAGGTGCTACTGCAGTGAACATGAGTTTGCTTCAAATCGCAAACAACTACCTACCTTTCGGGGGGACTGGTCACAGTGGTATCGGTAAAACTAACGGACACGCGGGCTTTATGGAATTCACCAACAATCGAAGTGCATTTTACCAATGGGGCTTCCCAGTGAACAAAATTTTAGCTCCGCCCTACACCAACGGTAAAGCGAAATTGGTGCAACGATTAATTAAGAACCTCTTTTAGGAACGCGATGTTTTGTAAAGTATAAACAAAAAAAAACCACCCCGCGGCCTTGCCGCGGGGTGGTCTGCTTTATAACTGTATCGGGCGCTTAGCCGACCTTTACCAACTCTACTTTAAAGATGAGCGTTGCATTTGGCGGGATGACCCCACCTGCACCTGAAGAACCATAACCTAATTCTGAAGGAACAATCAATGTTGCCTTCGAACCTTCATTCAATAACATGATGCCCTCATCCCAACCTGGAATTACTTTACCTACACCAATAGGGATTTGAAGCGGCGTTCCACGACTGAATGATGAGTCAACTACTAGGCCGTCCGCCAATTTCAATTCATAGTGCACATCAACTTGCTGTCCAGCAGTAGGCTTAGGTCCATTACCTTCTTCTTCAAGAATGTACATTAACCCACTTTCCGTTGTTTCAGCCTGATCTTTTAAGCCTTGAATAGCAGCGTCTGCAGCTTCCTGCGCCGCCTTAGCAGCCTCTTCAGCCTTACTTCTTGCAGTTGTAAACATGGTACTGGCATCCCAATTCTGAGCATCTTCACCAACACGAACAATTTCTACCTTATCCATAGAATCACCCTGGGCAACTGCATCCACAACATCTTGTCCTTCAGTCACATATCCAAAGACGGTGTGTTTCCCATCCAGCCAGTCCGTTGCTCCGTGTGTAATGAAGAATTGTGAACCGTTGGTAGCAGGTCCGGCGTTTGCCATAGAAAACGTACCCGGTCTGTTGTGTGTTAAGTCTGGATGTATTTCATCTTCGAACTGATAACCCGGGCCACCAGCGCCAGTACCTGTAGGATCACCGCCTTGAACCATAAAATCCGCAATAACTCTATGGAAGGTAAGACCGTCATAGTATGGCGTCCCTTTTTCCGTTACGTTGTTTTCAAGTGTACCTTCTGCTAAACCCACAAAATTGGCCACCGTCATGGGTGTTTTTTCATGTTCTAGTTTGATTGTGATCACTCCTTTAGGCGAAGTGATTTTGGCGTAAATACCGTTTTCCATGCTGATGTATTAAAAAGATGAGGCCCCGCCGTGCGGGGCCTAAGGTTTATTTTTCAATTGAAACTAATTCGACGTCAAAGACGAGACTAGAATTTGGAGGAATGGCACCTCCGGCACCACGTGCGCCATAGCCTAGGTAAGGAGGAATGATGAGTTTCGCCTTACCACCGACATTTAATAATTGGATACCTTCCTTCCAGCCTTCAATCACTCTGGCCATAGGTCCGTACTGCAATGGGAATGGCTCATAAGGCTCTCTACGCTCGTCGTACTTGCCGTTCGCTTGTGCCACCGATTTTATAGAACTATCGAACAAGGTACCATCCATCAAATACCCCGCGTAGTGTACACGAACCGATTGACCAATTTCTGGCTTAGGACCCTCACCTACTGTTTCAATGATGTAACGCAATCCTGTTTCAGATTTTATTGCTTCCGGGTACGCCGCATCAATCTCATTTTCAATCGCTGCTGCTGCTGCTGCTTTGGCATTTGCTTCCGCCGCTTTACCTTCCGTAAAGGTTGCCGCTGCATCCCATTTCTTCGCTGTATTGCCCACACGGATAATTTGAACATTTTGCAATACTACCTTGTCAGCAGGACGATCAGCCGCAATAGTTTCTACTTCACCGATAGCCTCAACAACTTCTTGTCCACTTAGAACCTGTGCGAAAATGTTGTACCCGCCGTCAAGATGCGGAGTTGGGTTGTGTGTGATAAAAAACTGTGATCCATTCGTCCCTGGTCCTGCATTCGCCATACTTACCACCCCAGCTTTATCGTGACGTAACTCTTCTGTAATTTCCTGAGGAAAAGCATAACCTGGACCACCAGAGCCCGTGCCATCGGGATCACCACCTTGAATCATAAAGTTTTTAATGACACGGTGGAATAATGTACCGTTGTAATAAGGTTTACCCGCATACTTTTCATCCACTTCAGGATGATTGCCTTCTGAAAGTGCAATAAAATTGGCTGCAGTCATTGGTGCCAAATCTTCATGAAAATCAATGAGGATATCACCCATTGTCGTTTCCAATTTCGCATAAATCCCGTCTTCCAACGTGATGGTTTCTTCGTTGACAGTAACCTTATTACCGCCGCAACTTGAGAGTGTGATTGCAGCTACAGCTGCGAATAAATATGTTTTGAACATCAGAATAACGTTTAAATTCAAGAAATTCAAAGGTACTATTCCTTGTGCTATTTGAAAGCGAGTACGTACCAATTATGAAAACTTTAAGTAAACCTCGTTGTATTAATCACACGACACACCCTACAAAGTAAAAACAACTGCACAGTTTAATTGCCGCTCTAATCAATTATGGCTTCCAAAACTGTGAGCTCGTCGATGTCTTTAATCAGGTTTTTAAAACAAGAGTTTAACTTCCAAACGGCATTGCAAGTATATATGGCAGAGTAAGTGCTGGATTCACATCCTTCTGCTACACTGCAAATCAGCGATTCACTTGGATAAGTCGCAAATCATAACGAAGCGGGCTTTGCGGCGGTACTTTATCTAAGTCTCCCGCCAAACCACGAGCTAAAAATGAGGGGATAAGGACGAGTTTCTTTTCCCCTTCTTTCATTCCTGAAATGGACTCATGGAGCCCAATATCAATCTGACTGTACCCTAATTCCACCGTATCTGTATACTGGCCCACCCCGCTATCATCCAACAGATATACGGTCGCTTGGTAGATCACTTCGTCACCCATTTCTGCGGTACGACCATCACCGGGCACCATAGATAAAGAATACATACCGTAACCATCACGAACGATACCGACCAATTCATGACTTTCCACATAGCTTTTCAGTAACTCTCGCTCCTGCGCTAAATACATTCTATTACGCTCCACCTCATTAATTTGAGTGGCTTCTACCGCAGGCTCTATACGTTCCGCACAACCTGCCAAAAGCACAAGCATTCCAAAGACGTCTAATCTCAATCCCATGCGAACACTTTTTTAGCGTAAGCTAACGCTTCCGGTAATGCCATTTCCAGCTTCCCTCCTGCTGCATTTTTATGACCACCACCGTTAAACGAGGCTCTGGCAATTTCATTAACATCGATTATTCCCTTACTCCGAAGCGACAATTTAACTACACCCTCTTCCTCACGCATAAACAAGGTCATCTGAGCGCCTTCAATACTGAGGCCGTAATTCACAAAACCTTCCGTGATGCCTTTTTCATAACCCAAGGTCTCACACTGGGCTTGACTTAAGTACAGTAGTATAATGGTCCCGGATGCGTTTCGTTCTAATTGATCGAGCATAGCACCCAATAAACGCAATCGCGCAACGGGTTGCGCATCAAATATGCTGTTCTGTACCACTTGACTTTCCACACCTAAATCCAATAGCCTACCCGCTACTTCGTGCGTTCTCGAAGATGTCGCACTGTATTTAAAGCTCCCTGTATCCGTAACTATACCGGTATATAAACATTCGGCGCTTCCCTTATCTAAAAGTCGCGTCCAATCATACATCTCACAAAACTCATAAATCATTTGACAGGTGGAGCTCATGGTCGTATCGCTGTACATAAAGTCAGGCCATTCTTCAGGCTGTTGGTGGTGGTCAATCATCACCTTTTTACCAGTCGCCGCTCTGAGCGCTTCTTCCATATCTGCAGCACGACTGTAAGCGTTGTAATCCAAATGAAAAAGCATGTGTGCCTCAGCAATTTTTTCGTTGGCTATTTTTTTACCGTCGCTGTAAATCATAACTTGATCATTGCCTTGCAAGTGCCATAAAAACTTGGGATATGGATTAGGAACAATTACGCTGACGTTCTTTCCCATTCCTTTCAGCACATGTGCTAAAGCCAGTGCACTTCCCATAGCGTCTCCATCTGGATTGGTGTGGTTTGTAATCACAATATTTTTGCTTTCGGCTAAAGCATCGGCAAAACCGTCAAGTCGAATTTCTTTCA
>JAHEKP010000014.1:0-25103 GCA_024638285.1 Cryomorphaceae bacterium | reverse complement strand
ACATGTGCTAAAGCCAGTGCACTTCCCATAGCGTCTCCATCTGGATTGGTGTGGTTTGTAATCACAATATTTTTGCTTTCGGCTAAAGCATCGGCAAAACCGTCAAGTCGAATTTCTTTCATAGTGCTGTAAGTCTACAACAAAGGTGCAAGAAAAGTGTACCTTTGCGGTCCAAAATTTAGAAAAACTCAAATAAAATGGCAGGAACTAAGACCTTTACAATGATCAAGCCCGACGCTGTACGCGACGGTCACATTGGTGCAATCTTAAACCAAATCAGCGAAGCTGGATTCCGTATTTCAGCTATGAAACTCACTCAGTTGTCAAAAGCAGATGCTGAAGCATTCTATGCGGTACATAACGAACGTCCTTTCTTCGGAGAGCTCGTTTCCTTCATGACCTCTGGCCCTATTGTAGCTGCAGTTCTTGAAAAAGATAATGCAGTTGCTGACTTCCGCGCACTTATCGGTGCCACCAACCCTGCTGAAGCTGCAGAAGGAACCATTCGCGCGCGTTTTGCAAAGAGCATTGGCGAAAACGCAGTACACGGTTCAGATAGTGATGAAAACGCTCAAATTGAGGGTGATTTTCACTTTGCAGGTCGCGAACAATTTTAATCAGAAATTATTTACTAATTTCGCCGTCCCGAAAGGGACTGAGTGTCAACCTCTGGCAAGAGTTGTGAATGTTGGCCCACGGTAATAGTTAATATTTATACTCATGGATTTAGTCCAGTTTGTACAAGATGAATTCGTAGGAAAGAAAGACCTACCAGAATTTGCAGCAGGTGATACCATCACGGTATACTATAAGATCACCGAAGGCGAAAAAACGCGTACACAGTTCTTCCGCGGTGTTGTTTTACAACGTAGAGGATCAGGTGTTACTGAAACATTTACGATTCGTAAAATGAGCGGTAACGTTGGAGTTGAGCGTATTTTCCCAGTGAATCTTCCTGCGATAGAGAAAATCGAAATCAACAAGAAAGGTAAAGTGCGTCGTGCACGTATCTTCTACCAGCGTGAGCTTACTGGTAAAGCTGCTCGTATCAAAGAGCGTCGTTACTAGACCATCACCAAACACCTTTAAAATCCCCAACTGCGTTGCAATTGGGGATTTTTTTTGTCTGCTTTTTTACAATGCCGTAACGACGAAGACCGTTCTCCGGTTCTGTGCTCTGCCCGCTTCGGTATCATTGCCCGCGACAGGTCTGCTTTCACCATAGCCACGGTGCGTAATTCGACTAGAACTTACACCGCGCTTTATGATGGTCTCAGCTACTCGTTTCGCTCGACGTTGCGATAAATCAAGATTTGCATTCGCATCACCAACATTATCCGTATGCCCTTGAATTTGTACACGAAGACTGGGCGCAACTAAGAGATATTCGGCGAAAGAAGCAATCAACAACTCACTCTGCACATCCAATCGATCAGAGGCAGTTTCAAAGAGTATGTGTGGTATTGGATACGCCTCACCTGATTCTAAATCTTTGTGCTCTAATTCAATAGTCAATTCATTCTGGAGCGCACCTTCTACATCAAGATTAGGAGACAAACGAAGTGGTGCTGCACTAAACGCCGCCTTTTTCGCCTCTACCTGAAGTAAGACCTGCTCGGCTTCCTCCTTCTTAACTACAGCCACAAAACTATTATCATCACGACTCAGTTGCAGTTGTTGGCTTTCGCCCGTCACACTATTTTTTAATAGAACTTTAGGGTCCTCGTCGGAAGCAAATTGGTCAATTTTTAATTGGCCCTTCACTAAGACCACTTCTTCAGGTTGAATGGCTTCATACAAATCAAAAAAGTAAATATCCCAACCGTTGGATTGATTGATTTTATTCGAGGCAAAATAGGCTTTCTGACCATCCAGTGTCACCATCAATCCAATCTCATCACTTTCTGTATTGATAGGATAGCCAAGATTTATTGGCTTACCCCATTGTGCACTTCCTTGAGCCACTTGAATTTTGAAGAGGTCGTATCCCCCCATCCCAGGATGACCGTCTGAAGCAAAATACAAACTTTCACTATCGGGGTGAATGAAGGGACTCTTTTCATTTTTCTTCGTATTCACCGCGGCCCCTAAGTTTTCTGGAACGCCCCAATTTCCGTTGGCATCTCTTGTGCTGCGATACAGGTCTAAACCACCGTATCCTCCTTCACGATCGCTCGTGAAATACAAAATGTTTCCGTTAGGACTAATGGAAGGCTGACTTTCCCAACTTCCAGGTCGGTTAATTGTCTCCGGCATGGGACGAATGCCATTCCAAACCCCGTATTCGAAGGTCGTATAATATAAATCGCAATTCTGTGCTCCAGTTTTAGGATTCCGTTCACAAATGGTAAACACCATGAATCTATTATCTGCCGTTATCGATGGTCCGCCCTCGTTATACTGTGCGTTGAACGGAGCTTCTAGCGCCGCTCCTTCTTCAAAAGCGGGCATGCCCTGATGCTCGCCAGTGGAAACGGCACTACTAAATTCCTCAACACTTCTGAGCTGAGCGCCCGGTCCATCATATTTGTTTTTCTTCTTACTGCGCCGGGTAAAATATAGAGAGGAACCGTCTGGAGTTAGGGCTGCGAGGTACTCATCCCATCTTGTATTAACGTTGCGGGCAGGCTTTGGATCAAAGGGCACGGGAGACGCGAGGAAGTGCTCTTTTAAGTTTAATTCTGATAGCATTTTTTCAGCTTCTTTCTCATAGCCTAGCTCTCTATCGTCTCTTTGAAACCATTGTTCCAGATAGCGCTCTGCCTCTTCAGGTCTACCTGCTTCAATAGCTAATGTGGCAATGAAAAAAAGTAAATCAGGTTTGTAACCGGGGCAACGCTTTGTTAATCGCTTCCAACTGCCCTCGGCAATAGGGAATTTACCCGTTCGCATGGCCCATTCACCGCGCAAATACAGTGCGTGTTGGTCTGCTTCGTTTTGACGTAGAGCAGCACCAATGTAAACTCCAGCATTGGGGTAATCGCCCTTGTTTAATGCTTGTAAACCTTTTTGAATTTGACGGGAAGGACTGGCATGGTCATCACCGCAATATTTACCTAGAACGACCTCTCCCAGTTGGGCAGAAAGTGTTGTACTGGTAAGTACGATCAGCAATAAAAAGAGTTTACGCATTATAATTCCTCTTGGTCTACTACCTTAAATTTATCTTCTGACAGCGCAATGATGGTGCTTACTGAAGCATCCCCGGTCAGATTCAATACCGTACGCACCATATCTATAATACGATCGACGGGGAAAATGATGGCAATCCAAGCGGGATTAAGGCCGACACTCTCCAGAATTGGGATGAGCATGATCATACCAGCAGAAGGCACAGAAGCGGCACCAATGGAACCTAATGTTGCCATTAGAATAATGGTGGCTTGTTGCCCTAGACTGAGGTCGATCATGTGGAATTGGGCCATAAAAATTACGGCCACCGTCTGGTATAATGCCGTTCCATCCATATTAATGGTTGCACCCACAGGCAAAACAAAAGAGCCTATTTCTTCATCTACACCTAAATTATCACGAACACAATCCATAGTTACAGGAAGTGTCGCCGCAGTTGAACTCGTGGAAAAAGCGAGCAATTGGGCCGGTCGAATACCGCGCATAAAATAGCCCCAACTCTTCCAATACCCCATGTTGGTTTTGCGGTGGATTAGAAATGCAATAGCGGCTGGATAAAGCAACAAAATCATAATGAGCAAGCCTAATATGGTGTAGCCTGTATAGGCACCCAAAGCTTTGAATATCTCAACCAATCGGCCAGGCTCATCACCCGCCATCTCTGCAAGCTTTCCTGCAAGTAATGCGAAAACAAAAAATGGTGCACCCTTCATGACCACATCAACCATCTTAATGAAGATGTCAGAGAAGCCATTAATAACTGCCGCAACCGGCTGCATCTGCGCATTGGGAAGCATCACCATAACGATCCCGAAGAAAATGGCAAAGAAGATTACCTGTAGCATGAGACTGTCATTGAACGATAGGAAGATGTTTGAGGGCACCATATCGACAAAAAACTGCAGCGGACCCGTCTCCTTCTTATTCTTCAATACCGACATTTTAGCATTGAGCTCTTCGTTGCTCTGCTGCTCCGCTAAGGCACTTTGTGCGTCCGTAAGATAGGTGGCCATGGAAGGATCGTTCAATAATCGGATGTCATCGAAATATTCGACGCCTTCACTATCATTCACCCACAATTCATAAGCCAAACGATTAATTTTTAATTGTTCCTCAGAGGCTTGCTTACCGGGATTAAATGTATTTGCGATGAACATACCCATCGCTGCAGCCAGCACAGTAGAACCTATGTACAAGGCTAATGTTTTTACACCCATACGCCCCAATGTGGCCGTATCACTGAGGTTTCCAATACCTGCGATGATGGAAAACAACACCAAAGGAATAGCAATGAGTTTCAATAAATTGATGAATATCGTTCCAAACGGCGCAATCCAATCTATGGTAAAATCGCTCCAACCCATGGAAGAACTGAGCAGCGCCCAAACGATTCCCAAAACGAGACCTATTATAATTTGTACGGGTAGTGACGGCTTTTTCATCGAGTGTATTTCAAATTTCTTAAATAATGATCAGCGAGGACCAATTTTATCATGGCCTCAACGATAGGAACTGCTCTCGGCACGACACAAGGATCGTGACGACCTTTTGCGGCTAGTGCCACAGATTTCCCGTCGCTATTTACTGTGTTTTGCTCTTTTCCGATCGTTGCTACAGGCTTGAAAGCAACGCGTAATTCTAGTGCAGCACCATTGCTAAGTCCACCAACTATACCTCCAGCATTGTTGGTTTTGGTTTCAAAATTGGCACCAATTTCATCGTTGTGTTGCGACCCAAGCATTTCAGCCGCCGCAAATCCAGACCCAATTTCAAAACCTTTGACCGCGTTAATTCCCATCAATGCTTTGGCTAAATCTGCTTGTAATTTGTCAAATACCGGCTCTCCCCAACCAACAGCCAGTCCGGTTGCAACCGCTGAGATCACACCTCCAGTACTGTCTTTTTCATCGCGAACATGGGCGATATATGCGGCCATTTCGTCCGCCAATGCTTCGTCAGGACATCTGGTAGGGTGCGCGTCTACTGCAGAAAGATTGAGATGTTGCCAGTTTGTTTTTAGCTCGACCGGACCTACAGCAGAAGTCCAGGCCTTCACCGTAACATCAGGAATGACTAAACCTGCCAATGCTCCGGCAACGACTCTGCAAGCCGTCTCGCGGGCTGAAGACCTTCCGCCGCCTCTGTGGTCACGGTGACCGTACTTTGCATCGTATACATAATCTGCGTGTGAGGGGCGGTACACTTTTTCAAGTTCACCGTAATCCTTACTGCGTTGATCTTTGTTTAAGATGGAGAAAGCAATGGGCGTTCCCGTTGTTTTTCCTTCGAAAATACCGCTATGAAAGCGGACCAAATCATGCTCTGTTCGCTCTGTCGTAAGTGCACTTTGACCAGGTTTTCTGCGGTCCAATTCTAATTGTACTTGGGCTATATCGACAGTAATTCCTGATGGCATACCGTCTAATATTCCACCTATTTGGTCCCCATGACTCTCGCCATAAGTTGTGAGGACTAATGATTTTCCAAATGTGTTTCCGGACATGCCACTAATGTAGGAAACACAAAGCATTCTTCGTAACATTGAAGTATGAACCTTAGACTTACACATATCGCCCACCTTGGTGGCATTAGACCCCTTGGTACGAAAGCCTTACGTGGAAAAGACCTCGCCGAATTTCCAACTATTCAAGATGCTTTTTTAACAATCAACGACGGTAAAATTTCGGATTTTGGACCAATGACCCAATGTCCTGAAGATGAACTAGAGCGCTTTGACTGTACCGGTCGGTCCGTTTTACCTGCTTTTGTAGATTCTCATAGCCATTTAGTTTATGCTGGAACAAGGGAGCAAGAATTCAATCTTCGGTTAAAAGGCGCGAGCTATGAAGAGATTGCTGCAGCGGGTGGTGGTATTCTAAACAGCGCCAAAAAGGTGGGAGAAACCAGCTTAGATCTGATTGTAAGCCAAAGCGCCGAACGCCTTGATCGCTTGATCCATCATGGAACTGGAACATTAGAGGTAAAAAGTGGCTATGGACTTGACGCTGAGGGTGAAATAAAATTACTTCGTGCAATAGCTCGACTTAATGACAAAACAGACGCTACACTCGTACCGACATTTTTAGCTGCGCATGCCTTACCCATTTGGGCTAAAGAACGGGGATGGAACGATGAAAAATATACGCATTGGATGCTCGATGAACTCATGCCAACAATAATTGAAGAGGGACTGGCAAGATTTCTAGACGGCTTTATAGAAAGGGATTATTTCCGAATGGGCACTTTGGAGGCGCTTTTGGAGGCGTCGAAAATCTATAACATACCTACCAAACTGCACGTAAATCAATTTTATGACATCGGAGCTATTCCCAGAGCTGTTGAAGCAGGTGCCTTAAGCGTGGATCATTTAGAGGTAATGAGTGAAGATGCTTTCAAAGCGCTCGAAGGGAGCGATACTATAGCCACATTATTGCCGAGCTGCAGCTACTTTATAGGAATTCCTTATGCGCCGGCACGTCGCTTGATCGACAGCGGCACCTTGGTTGCACTTGCTACAGATTACAATCCTGGATCTAGCCCGACGGGCAACATGCAATTAGTAATGAATATGGCCTGTACTAAGATGAAAATGACCCCAGCAGAGGCATTGAATGCAGCTACGCTCAATGGCGCCGCAGCATTACAACTAGAAGAACACAAAGGTTCCATTACCATAGGCAAGGATGCGGATCTTTTAATCACAAGACGTATTCCATCCATTGAATTCATCGCTTACGACTTTGGTACCAATCATATAGAACATACCCTGCTTGGGGGCACCTTTCAATAACGATTAGAAAATGAGTACAATCCTAGAACTATATACTGAAGCTGACTTAAAGCAACGGACTTCTATACGCGCCGGCGAACAACGTCTGGGCGAGGTACTTGCAACAATTTCCTCCCAACAATGGGAAAGCAATGACCCCCTTCCCTACACCTTTGTGATTGTTGGAATTGAGGAAGACTTTGGCGTTCGCGGAAACCTCGGAAGAGGTGGTACTCAGCATAGTTTTAGCTCGTTTTTAAGCTACCTCTGTAATTTTCAATCGAACCGATTTTTTCCGATTGAAAACGTTGCAGTTTTGGGCGCTATTATCGCCACACGTGCTATAAACGACGACCAGCTAGACGAACTACGTAAAGCCACTGCAGAAAACGACCTTGTGGTTAAAGACGTAGTTGCACGCATCGCCAAACGGGGAGCAATCCCTATAGTTGTTGGCGGGGGCCATAATAACGCTTACGGTTGTATAACTGGGGTGAGTGCAGCCTTGGCTAGACCTATACATTGTTTGAACATAGATGCACATACCGACCTACGGAATTTAGAAGGACGTCATAGCGGAAATGGATTTACTTATGCATTGGATGAAAACGCGCTTGAACGTTATTTTATGCTGGGAATTCAAGAGAACTACACTCCAGAACATATTTGGCAGCGGATAGAAGATCACCCGCTTATCGATCTTGCCAGTTTCGAGGATATCATGAGCGGTGAAGAACAATGGGATGAGGTTTATGTGAGGATATCCGAACATTTAGGGGACCGCTACGGATTGGAATTAGACACGGATGTAATTGCCAATTTCCCATCTAGCGCTCAAAGCCTTAGCGGCTTCTCCTTTGAAGAAATTCGAAAGGTCCTCTACACTTTAGATGTGCGCCCTGAGTACTTTCACATTTGCGAAGGTCGCATTACGAACGAAACGGAATTCGCACTAGTAGGAAGAGGACTTGCGTTGCTAGTAGCCGATTTTATCAAGGCCCATATTCACTCTTAAGTCATCAGCTGAGATGAAACCGACGTATTTAATCGAATGCATCCCAAATGTGAGCACAGCCGACGATCTTATTCTAACGCAGATGATTGCTGCTATAGAAGGTACGAAAGCCGTAGAGCTACGATTTGTTGATACCGGGAAAAGTGCAAATAGAACGGTCTTCACTTACTTAGGGCCGGCACACCAAGTTTTTGAGGCCACATTTAAGTTGTTTGAATTAGCGAAAGCAGATATCGACATGCGGACGCACAAAGGGGTACACCCCCGCATGGGTGCCGTGGATGTCTGTCCATTTGTTTTGCTTGATCCTGCGGTTGATCCGCAGCAGTTGATTCAGGATGCTCAGGATTTTGGGATTCGTTTAAAAGAGGAACTTAACGTTGCACTTTACGGATACGAGAGCCTCGCAAAAGCACATAAACCTAAGGATTTAGCACTGGTTAGAAAAGGAGAATATGAAGGGCTCAAAGAGCGCTTTTCTACCGGCGATCTTCCAGACTTCGGACCTCAAACGTGGAGTTTAGATGTTGCTAAATTTGGCGCCACTGCGTTTGGCGTACGTCCATTAATGGTTGCCTACAATGTGAATCTGGCCGGACTCAAAAACGAGGACTTACTTTCCATTGCAAAAAAGATTGCCAAAAAGATTCGCGCACGAGATGGAGGGATGCCAGGCGTGAAATCTATAGGTTGGTATTTACCAGACTTTAATGTGGTACAAGTGAGCTGTAATTTAACACAACCAGAACAAGCAGGTGTTTGTGAGGTGTTCAAACGGGTTCAGGAATTGGCAACAGAATATGGCTGTACAGCTCCATCAAGTGAGTTGATTGGATGCATTCCACGGAGCCAATTCAAAACATGCTCTTCCGAGGAATTAGGCTTTGGTGCCTTCAAGGTATTCAACGACCAACGCATCTTACCCTTATAATTTGATCATCATTTTCTTTTGGCATAGTTTATGCCAAAGTGGATGCTGTAAAATATTCCTATGAAAGCAAGAATACTCTTGGTTTTGCTGGCGATCTCGACTTGGGGAGCAGCTCAAAACAAAACCCTAAGCGGCTATGTTCGCGATGCCGCAACCGGTGAAGATTTAATCGGTGTAAACATCTGGTCACCTGAACTCAAGGTTGGTACTTCTACGAATGCCTATGGTTTTTATTCCTTCACTTTGCCCAAAGGAAAACAGATTATCCAGTTGACTTATTTGGGGTATGAAAATAAAAATTTCGAGCTCGACCTAACTTCTAATATCAGTTTGAATTTTGAGCTAAAACCGGCTGACAACATGCTAAATGAAGTTACCGTTATCGCGTCAGAATCAAACCAGATTCAAGAACAAATTCAAATGTCTAAAATGGAGGTGCCTATTAAGCAACTCAAATCTTTACCTGCCATCCTAGGGGAAGTGGACATTATGAAAACCTTGCAACTTCTTCCAGGTGTACAAAGCGGCGGCGAAGGAACCTCAGGACTTTATGTTCGCGGTGGCTCACCCGATCAAAACCTCATTCTTCTTGACGGCGTACCCTTATATAATGTAAATCACTTGTTCGGATTTTTCTCCGTGTTCAATGCAGATGCGATATCAAATGTCAGCCTGACCAAAGGTGGTTTTCCAGCGCGATACGGAGGCCGATTATCTTCCGTACTCGAAATTAAAATGAAAGAAGGGAACATGCGCGAATTTCACGGGGATGCAACCGCATCGATCATCGCTTCTAAAATGACGCTTGAAGGTCCGCTGGTAAAAGATAAAGCATCTTTCATGATCAGTGGCCGACGCACCTATTTAGATGTACTTGCCCGTCCATTTATCAATGCGGCGAACCAGCAAAATCCACAATCCACGATTAGCCCAACGTACTATTTCTATGATATGAATGGTAAGGTGAATTGGAAAATAAGCGACAAAGACCGTGTATACTTCTCCCACTTTCAAGGGAAGGACGACTTCGGCACCAAAGGCCGCGACAATTATGACGACTACCAAGCTGAATTTGGCTTCGGTCTTGATTGGAGAAACGCTATTACAGCAGCGCGTTGGAATCACCAATGGTCGCCAAAATTGTTCTCCAATGTGACCGCAACGCGTTCCGTGTACAACTTTAATACGCGAATTTCACAAGAAGAGCGCTTCCTACCGAACTACCCGGATACTGCTGGTACAGAAGAATCACGTTTTGCTGGGCTATACTTCTCAGGAATTGAAGACTATGGCGCACGTATAGATTTCGACTTTGTCCCAAATCCGCAACATTACATTCGCTACGGTGCAGGCTGGACCAATCATAAATTCTCTCCGGGCGCAACCAATTTCGAGTTTCAACAATCTGGGTTCAATTTAGATACGACTATCGGAGGTTCTGAAATTTTCTCCGATGAAGCTTTTGCCTATATAGAAGATGAATGGAACGTCAATGAGAATTTCAAGATTGGCTACGGACTTCATCTGAACACGCTTTTCGTTGAAAATACTACCTACACTCGTTTACAGCCGCGTATCGGGATGAACTACAGTTTACCAGGCGACATTGCTTTAAAAGCATCTTACGCAGATATGATGCAAACCGTAAATCTGTTAACTAATGAAGGATTAGGCTTACCTACTGACCTTTGGGTACCATCTACGGCAACGCTCAAGCCGCAAACTTCGCAACAATACGCCGCAGGATTAGCAAAAAATATTGGCCCATTCGAATTCAGCATTGAAGGATATTACAAGGATATGCAAAACCTGGTGTCGTACCGTGAAGGTGCCTCGTTCCTCTTTAGTGTGGACGATGACTCATGGGAAGATAAGGTCACTCAAGGCCAAGGCACTAGTTACGGAATGGAATTTTTTGCACAGAAGAAAGCGGGTAAAACTAACGGCTGGATTGGTTACACTCTAAGTTGGAGTTACCGTCAATTCGACGAAATCAATGGTGGAGAACGCTATTTCTTCACCTACGACCGTCGCCACGACATCTCTGTAGTTATGAACCACGAACTGACCGATCGCATCAACTTCTCCGCAGCCTGGGTATATGGTACCGGTCGCGCAGTTACCCTTCCAGAATTCAGCTACATAGCGGGCTTACCTGAGGAATTGTCTTGGTGGAATTACCGCCAGCTTACTGTGGAACGCGCAACTGACAGAAACTCGTACCGTTATAGTCCGTACCATAGGTTAGACCTCAGTTTGAGCTTCCGAAAAGAGCATAAGAACTATGAGCGTTGGTGGACCATTAGTGCTTACAATGCCTACAATAACTTGAACCCATTTTTTATGGAAACCACGCAGGATAGAGACGGCAACCCGCAATTACGTGAATATGGACTCTTCCCTATCATTCCATCAATCGCTTACCGCATAAAATTCTAAGCCATGAAAAAGATAATATTCATCGCCTTTATCGCAATTAGTGCATCCTCTTGCGGCAAACTTACAGAAGGAGTCGTACGGAATATAGATTTACCACCTCACACGCCAACGCTAGTAGGAACACTATTCGCTGATAATTCCGATTCGTCCCTCTATGCCGTGATCAGCCAAACAAGAGGCCTATTAGATTCCAATGCATCTGAATTACTACCTGATGCCATAATCAATCTATATAAAGACAATGTACTCCAACATTCTTGGAATACCCAGGACGCACAGACAGGGTACTACCCGCTGCACTTAGGAGATACGCTAGGCTCGAATGAAGGCGCCTATACGTTCGAAGTATTACATCCAGATTTCGATGCTATTACTGCCGCTGACCAGTTCCCGCCAAGGGCAATAATCACGGAAGCCATTCTTAACAAAGGAGCCGGACAAATTTTTTCTTTAGAAGCCGATGAAATCATAGTGAAACTTAAAGATATTGCTGGAATCGATCAGCATTATTTGTTCAGCTGTATGGTCCGCTTCGTAGATTTCGCGGTTGCTCAAGACACGTCATGGAAACGAGTTGGTCTCTATAGTGACGATCAGCGTGCAACTCAGTTAGGTGCAGGTGGAGATGCCATCCTACTCTCTGAAAACGGTATAGATACCGACCTTCAAATCAGTCTAGCTACCTCTGCATTTTTAGGTAGCTCTACTCAAGAAGAGTACGAATACCGTCTTCGCATTAAAACGCTATCAGACGAAGGCTTAAATTATTACCGAAGTATCTCTAGCTACCAAACCGCTCAAAACAACCCGTTCTCTGAACCTGTAGTTATTTACAGTAATGTCGAAGGCGGCTATGGTATTTTTGCTTTAAGTAGAACTGTTGAAACCATAGTTCCTTAAGTACATGCTTTTGGTATCACAAAAAAAAAAGGCGGCTCAAGGCCGCCTTTTTTATGCTTAAAACTTCCGCGGCTCGCCTAGAATTCTAACAATACCGCACCCCAAGTAAATCCTGCCCCAAAGGCCGCTAAACAGACGGTATCACCGCGATTCACGGCGCCTTCATCCACCGCTTCTGAAAGTGCTAGAGCTATAGAAGCTCCTGTTGTATTTCCGTATTTCTGTATGTTATTGAATACTTGATCGTCGCGAAGTCCCATGCGTTTCTGAATGAACTGAGCAATGCGCAGGTTGGCCTGATGTGGAATTAAACAATCTATTTCATCCGGTGTCAATCCGTTCTTCGCCAAGGCCTCTCCGATCACTTCACCGAAACGCACTACGGCATTTTTAAAAACAAAATTCCCATTCATCTGGGGGTAGTGTATTTGAGGGTTGATTCCTTCAGCTAACAAAGGTTGGATCCAATGCTGAGTTCCAAACCCCTTCATAGTCAACTCTTCTTTGTGCTTGCCCTCACTGTGCATGTGGCAACTCTTGATGCCTGATTCGCCCTCTTTAGCTCGAGAAAGTACAACGGCACCCGCCCCATCTCCAAAAATGACTGTAACTCCGCGACCTTCCGTGGATTTGTCTAGAAAAGGGCTCTGCAGCTCCGATGCAACGACCAATACATGTTGATACATACCGGTTTGTACGAAAGCGTTCCCGACACTAAGAGCATAAATAAAACCCGAACAAGCATTACGAACATCGGTGGCACCCGCGGTATGAATGCCCAACGCTTCTTGCACCTGAACGCCACATCCTGGAAAATAATAATCTGGGGAAATGGTAGCAAAGACGATATGCCCAATATCAGAAGCTTCGAGCCCTGAGGCTTCAATAGCTTTTCGCGCCGCTTTAATGCCCATAGTGGCAGCAGTATTGCCATCACCCTCTTCTACCCAACGACGTTCTCGAATTCCTGTTCTTTCAGTAATCCATTCGTCATTGGTGTCCATTAGCGTACTGAGGTAATCGTTGGTGACCACGCGTTCAGGTACATAATGTCCGGTACCTGATATTTTGGCTGTATACATGATAGGTTGTCTTAATGATCAATTATTACACGAAAAGATAAAGTAAAATTGGCACCTAATTTGACACGTTGTCACCTAATGTAGGCTGACTGACAGATGGCACGAGTGTTGAAGTATTGGAGGAAACAAAATTGAATACAAAATGGCAAAAGGATCTATTAACGTAACCGCTCAGAACATCTTTCCAATCATTAAGAAGTTCTTATATAGCGACCAAGAGATTTTTCTTCGTGAATTAGTTTCTAACGCAGTGGATGCGACGCAGAAGCTTAAAACGTTGACCAATTTAGGCGAAGCCAAAGGAGAGCTCGGTGATTTAACCATCCACATTAAATTGGATAAAAAAGCAAAAACCTTGAGCATCATCGATCGTGGTATTGGTATGACCGCTGAAGAGATTGATAAATACATCAACCAAGTAGCCTTTTCAGGTGCGGAAGAGTTCGTAAAAGAATACGAAGGCAAAATGGAAGGTGCCGATTTAATTGGACACTTCGGACTGGGCTTCTACTCTGCCTTTATGGTAGCTAAGAAGGTTGAAATTCTAACAAAATCGCACAAGGATGCGGAAGCGGTGCAATGGATCTGTGATGGCAATCCAGAATTTGAGCTGAATACTATAGAAAAATCGGACCGCGGTACAGAGATAAAACTCCATATCGCGGACGATAGTGAAGACTTCTTAGAGGAAAGTAAAATCAACGAACTCCTCAGCAAATATGCGAAGTTCATGCCTGTTTCTATTGAATTTGGCGAGAAGGACGAGAGCTACAATGCCGCCGCTGAAGGAGAAGATGCGAAATGGGAAACGCGTAAAGTTCCAAATACCATTAATAACCCAAACCCTGCCTGGGTGCGCAAACCGGCAGATTTGACCGACGAGGACTACAAGTCGTTTTACAAAGAGCTTTACCCTACAAGCTTTGAGGAACCTTTATTCAACATTCATCTGAATGTAGATTTTCCTTTTGATTTAACTGGTGTACTGTACTTCCCTAAAATCAAACCAAACGTTGAGCCGCAGCGCAATAAAATTCAACTCTTCCAGAAGCAAGTATTTGTCACGGATAGTGTAGAAGGCATTGTACCGGATTTTTTAACGCTTCTACATGGGGTGATTGACTCACCAGACATCCCGCTGAACGTCAGTAGATCGTACTTGCAAGCGGACGGTAATGTGAAGAAAATTGCTTCGCATATTACCAAGAAAGTGGCTGATAAACTCGATGAAATGTTCCGTAAGGACCGTGCCGATTTTGAATCGAAATGGAATGACATGAAAATCATCATCGAATACGGAATGTTGACGGAGGATAAATTCTTTGATAAAGCGAAGAAATTCGCGATGTATGCAGATACGGACGGTGGACTCCACACTTTTGAATCCTATCTAGAAAGCATCAAAGACCATCAAACGGACACAGATAAAAAGACCGTGGTACTGTATGCTTCTAACAAAGATGCCCAACACAGCTACATCCAAAATGCAAAAGCAAAAGGATACAGCGTATTACTCCTAGACTCGCCGTTAACCAGCCACTTGCTTCAGAAATTAGAGCAAGAGCATGAAAACACCACCTTCTCTCGTGTGGATTCTGATTTGATTGACAACCTCATCAAAAAGGATGAAACTCGTGTTGCAAAGTTGAGCGACAAGCAAAAAGAAGAATTGAAAACGCGCCTAGAGACGATCGTGCCTAAGGAGAAATTCACCTTAAAACTTGAGGATATGGATTCTACCGAGGCGCCACTATTAATTACCGTTCCAGAATTCATGCGTCGTATGAAAGAAATGCAAATGACCGGTGGTGGCGGAATGATGGGTATGGGAGATTTCCCAGATATGTATGATCTTATCGTAAATGCCAACCACCCATTGGCTTCGAAAATCTTAGATACAGAAGATGCAGATGCACGCGGAACTGCGGTGAATCAAGCGCTTGATCTAGCAAAGCTTCAACAGAACTTGTTGCATGGTGAGGAATTAACCGCGTTTATTGCACGTTCATATGAAATGTTAGGGAACGAATAACGGTTTGTTACTTGTTGATTAAATATTCCTATGTCTTAGGAATGTCAAGGGGGCTCCGGCCCCCTTTTTGTATTTTTACCCATCACAAAAACCAATCTTTTCTATGAGCGCAGATGTTCTTTCAATTGCAACCAACAATGCCACATTGTGGACTTCTGATTTATTTGACGCTAAAACGCGCGGCGAAGCTCAAGATCTATTGAATCAAGGTGGTGATGCTTTGATTGAGCCGTTTTATAAAGATTTAGACTTTGGTACAGGTGGTATGCGCGGCATCATGGGCGTAGGAACCAACCGAATTAATCCCTACACGTTAGGTTTAGCCACCCAAGGTTTAGCTGAATATGCCCAGCAATCCGTGGGTCGCAAAGACCTGAAAGCAGCCATCGCCTTCGACAGTCGCAACAACTCCAAAGCTTTTGCTCGAAAAGTAGCTGAAGTTTTGAGCGCAAACGGGGTACATACCTACCTCTTTGAAGATTTACGCCCTACACCAGAATTGAGTTTTGCTGTACGCGAATTAGGTTGCGATTTCGGAATCGTTTTAACTGCTTCACACAATCCCAAGGAATACAACGGATACAAGGTGTACTGGAACGATGGAGGGCAATTGGTCCCACCACACGATAAGGGTGTCATTGAACAAGTACGTGCTACTAAATTTGAAGATATCCGTTGGGATGCTAATGAGGAGCTCATCGAAATCATCGGCGAGCGTATTGATTCAAAATACATTGCCACTGTGGTGGCGCAGAGCTTGAACGACGACGGCAAAGAGGATCTTAAAGTGGTATTTACCGCCCTACACGGAACTTCAATTGTAAGCGTCCCTCCTGCCCTAAAGGCAAGCGGATTTACTAACGTGCACATCGTAGAAGAGCAAGCCACTCCCGACGGTAATTTCCCTACCGTAGATAGCCCCAACCCAGAAGAAGGTGCAGCGCTCGCTATGGGAATTGCCCAAGCAGAAGCCAGCGGCAGTGATATTGTCATTGGTTGTGACCCGGATACAGACCGCGTGGGAATCGCAGTAAATGACGGTACAGGTAAGATGGAGCTGCTCAACGGGAACGATACGGCAGCACTGCTAGTACACTACGTATTGAGCCAAGCCGACGCTAACAATGCGGTACCAGCAAATCCATTTACGGCAGCCACCGTAGTAACCACAGATTTGATCGCCAAAATCTCTGAGCGCTATGACATTCCATGCTTCCGCTGTTTAACAGGATTTAAGTGGATCGCAGATATCATCAACAACAAGCCGGACATGAACTTCATGGTCGGTGGTGAAGAGAGCTACGGCTACCTCATCGGAGATGCTGTCCGTGATAAAGATGCCGTTGCATCTGCAGTCATGATTGCTGAAATGGCAGCCTACGCCAAAGCACAAGGCCGTACCGTATTGGAGCAGTTAGAAGCCATTCACCGCGAATTTGGTCAATACCAGGAACGCTTGGTTTCCATCACTAAGAAAGGACGCTCAGGTGCTCAAGAGATTGCCGATATGATGACTGGCCTTCGCAACGACCCACCAAAAACTTTGGCCGGATCACCCGTTGTTGTTGCCATCGATCACAGCAACTCCACTCAAACTGATCTCCGCACTGGTACAACTACCAGCACTGAGCTGCCTGCTTCAAACGTATTGCAGTTCATCACTGAGGCAGGAGATAAGGTCAGTGCCCGTCCGTCGGGAACAGAGCCAAAAATTAAGTTTTACTTCAGCGTATGCACGACCACTGGGGAGAGCCATGCAGCTACGAAGTCAGAACTTGAAAGAAAGATTGATACCTTTATTGAGGAATTAAACCTCTAATTCAAACATGAAGAATTTCATCATTATAGGGGCCATTTCGATGGCCCTTTTTTCTTGCGGCAACTCGGAAGAAGTAGTATCGTATCAGGTAGAAAGGTACCGAGGTGCATTGCGCTTGAACGATTCTACCAGCGTTGAATTTAGTGCTACGTATACCCAGGCTAAAGGAACACTAACCATTCAAAATGGCGTACACGAATCCTTCGACGTGGAGTTGCATGGAGAAGATACCTTGCGCGGTACCTTCCCGGTCTTTGCTTCAGACCTATGGTTGGTCAAAACCGACAAGGGCTATGAAGGGATGTACTTCCGTACGGATGCTGAGAACTATGAGATACCGCTAACACTCGAAAGGCATGATTCTATTACCGTTACAGCAAGTGGTACAACAGAGGATGCCCCTCCAGCAAACCAGTACTACATCATTCGAGATTATGGCAACGGCACGACCCGTCCGGCCTTGCTGCAACTCGGCATCAAGGAAAATAAAATTGTTGGGACTATCGCGACTTCCACTGGCGACTTGAGATTCCTGACTGGAGAAAAAGTAGTCGATGAAGGCGGTTACCAACTCACTGGATTTGATGGCAGATTTATCAACAACGTAGAATTTGTAACCATCGGGGATTCCGTTTTCGGAAATGTATGGTCCGGAAAAACTGGCTACTACCGATTCAAAGGGGTTGCAGATGAAAGCGCCACGTTAGAAGATCCGGAAGAAATGTCAAAGTTGCGCGAAGATTATACCCACATTGAATGGCATCTCCCAGGTCTTGATGGCGATACGGTACATTTTGACAGCCGTAACATCACCAAGCCTACCATCTTGGCCATCCAAGGATCCTGGTGTCCCAACTGTATGGACGAAGGCCGCGTGTTGGACCAGTACTATCGAGAATTTGAGGGAGCCATTGATGTATATGGTTTGAGCTATGAATACAGCGGGACATTGGAAAAAGCCACAGCTGCAGTGCAGAAAATGGAGCGCGATCTAGGCACCTCCTTCCCTATGGTTATTGCGACTCACCATCCTAAACAAGACCGTAATGCAGTGCTGCCCTTAGAACAGATCCGCAGCTACCCTACTTCCATTTTGTTGGATCACCAGGGGAACGTAGTGAAGATCCATACGGGTTTTTACGGCCCCTCTACCAAAGAATACGAGGCATACGTCAGAGAGACCCAAGAGGAATTGGAAGCCTTGGTGGCAAAAGCGAATGGCTAGTTACTTTGACCGCATATGGACCGATTTTAAAGAACTCGCTCGTTCCAAACGGAAAGAGAATAAGAAGTTCTTTGGCCGGTTGTCCAAGCAAGACAGCAAGAAGCTCAATGCACAATTTCACGCGATGCACGAAGAGGTATTCGCAGAAACGGATTGCTTGAAATGTGCACGATGTTGTAGGACCACTGGACCGCTTCTTACGAAGCAAGATATTGGACGCATCTCGAAAAAACAGGGCATGAAGCCGGCAGACTTTGAGAAGCAGTATTTACGTGTGGATGAAGATGGGGATTGGGTGATGAAAAGTTTGCCGTGTCCCTTCTTGGAACTGGACACCAACAAATGCACCATCTACGAATATGCCCCTAAAGCGTGCCGTGAATATCCGCATACAGATCATTCAAATATGAAATCTATTCTTCCCCTCACTGAAACTAATGTGAGGCATTGTCCAGCGGTATATGAAATGGTAGAGCGAATGAAGTTAAGCACTGATTTTTAGAGACTTAATTACTTTTTTCTAAACCAAAATGGAATGCCAGCGCAAGTGCCACAACAGTCACCGATCCGATCACATTGTACCATAAAAAGCCCAATGAAATCACCTCAGTGGTATTGAGGTAATGACAAAAAAGAACCACCAATTGGCCTATAATTCCTGCTTTCAATATGGACTTACCACCAATGGGTTTAATGAACAACGCCACAAGAAAAATCCCCAAAATCGTACCATAAAAGAGGCTCCCTAGGACGTTTACCAATTGGATCAAATTCTCGTACAACGGGGCAGCGAGGGCGACCCCAATGGCGGCAATTCCCCAAACAAGCGTAAGTGTTCGGATCGTGCGTTTCGGGCGTTGGGACTCCCCCTTGAAGACCGTATAATAATCTACATAAGTCGTGGTTGCCAGAGCGCTTACCTCTCCTGCAGTGCTTGACATGGCGGCACTGATGATCACAGCAAGCAGTAAGCCTACCAATCCTTTGGGTAAAAAGTTCAGCACGAAAGTAATAAAGACGTAATCTGTATCCTTGCGCTGAAAGTTAGGCACATGAGTTTCAAGTGTAGTCATATAGGTTTCCCGTACTTGACTCAAGGTTTCTTTATGCGCCTGCACTGCAGCCCAATCCCCAATTAACAAAGCCGCTCTTTTTGCTTCGAACGAATTGGTATGAACGCCCTCTAACCGAACCAATTCTTGTTGAATTTCCAATGGGGCACGCTTTACCTCACTCTCGTTAAAGAAGATGGGGGGTTGCGTGAATTGGTAAAAAACAAAAAGGAGCACACCAATAGCTAAAATGGAAAACTGCATGGGCACTTTAAATACTCCATTAAACAATAATCCAAAACGGCTTGTCGATTGATTTTCAGCACCTAAATAGCGTTGTACTTGGCTTTGGTCCGTACCTAAATAACTGAGTGATAAAAATAATCCACCCGCCAATCCAGACCATAGTGTGTAACGCGTTCCAGGATCTAAACTGGTATTGATGATGTTGAGTTTACCCATTCTTCCCGCGATGTCGTAGGCCTCCGGAAGGCTAACTGGTATCTTATCTATGAGCAGATAGGCCGCGATACCCATCCCACAGAGAATGGTAAGCATCTGCCACTTTTGGGTAACGGCGACAGCTGCGGAGCCGCCAGAGACCGTGTAGAAGACTACAATGAGCCCAATGATGACAATCATAAGGTTGAGCGATACACCCAACGCCGCACTCAACACTATGGCGGGTGCGAATATGGTGATACCTGCGGCCAACCCGCGCGACATTAAGAAAAGAGCAGCAGTGAATAATCGAGTTTTACGGTCGAAACGTTGTTCAAGAAATTGATAGGCAGTTACCGCACTCATTTTACGGTACGCAGGAACAAAGAAAATGCTTACCAATATGACCGCAAGGGGAAGTCCAAAATAGAACTGGATAAATCCCATATCCTCGGCATAGGCCTGACCTGGGGTAGATAAAAATGTGATCGCGGAGGCTTGCGTGGCCATTATTCCGAGTCCTATGGTCCAAAGACTTACATCTTTAGAGCCACTAAGAAGTTCTCCAGCATTACGACGCCGAGTTTTGTACATCCCATAGCCCACAATTAACGCTAAGGTTGCTATTAATACAAGCCAGTCTAGTGTGTGCATTTACACGTATTGACGTGTGATAAAGTAGAATGCTACGATCTCTGCTACTAGAAGAGCTACAACTCCTATGTAGTATTTCTTCCAATTAACGATGGATGTGTTCTTAATGGTCATAATGGAGTATGTTTTGTAAAAGTTTCATAGCACCTGGAACACCCGCAGGCAATTCCCTAAATAGTGACAGTCCGGTGTAAATTACGGAACCTTTCTCATAATGTCCAACAACAGTACTGTTCGAATAGTTCGTACCTGTACTTTCCGTAATAGTAAGGACTTCGGTCATTCCTTCGTAGGATTTCGGGAAGTACAATCCCCGTTCTTGTACCCAGTAGTCAAAATCTGAATCGGTGATCACATTTGGTGAAGAAAGTAACGGGTGTTTGCTCAAGGAAATAGGCGCGTCCTCTTCGGTCACACGGTCTCTTCCGATCACTAGTGGCAACGGCGTAGGTAGTTCAACACCACTTCTCCCCGCTGTAGTGTAGGTTACAACAAAGTTGCCGCCATTGGCCACAAAACTTTTGATGCGCTCCTCACTCTCCATCAACCATGCTTCGGTGTTAAAGGCACGAATTCCAACAAGTACAGCATCTACTTCGTTCCATAAATCAGGAGTGTCCTCGGTGATCCGAAGTACCTCATACCCCAAATTCTCCAAGGTTTCATCCATAATATCACCAGCACCTTCAATGTAGCCCACTTTGATGCGCTTCTTATTAAGATTAAGCACAGCTAGTGTACTCGTGGCCTCCATGTAGCGGTAATGCGTGCCAATATGCGGGTAGGAAATCTTATGTTCTTCTTTGAAGAGCGGCAAAGCAATAGAACTACCCTCTACCATAGAATAAGGAGCAATATGTAGCGTAAATTTTCCTTTCTCCATCGATTTTGGTACCTCCGCTGTGAAGTGATTCCACCCTTTTGAAAGTTCAACCTTATTGTTGTCACTGTGCCAAACAATAATTCCTGCTTGGTCCTTGGCTAACACTGCCCATTGCTCTTTACCTGCTTTGCTGGCATGGATAGAGTATCCTACGGCGGCGCCTTTTCCGGTACTCCAATACACTCTTTGGTCAAACTTAGCATGAACGGCGGGTTCAATGGCTATGGATTCTCGGTACTCTCCTATAGCGCGATCAACGAGCTTGGCAACGGGCAATAGATGGAGCATAATGATGGATTCATCGCTCTCAAGACGCACCTTTACCACATTGGTGGCTTGTTCTCCACCTAACATCAAATCAATTTCGAGATCAAAGCCTTCATCACGCACTTCTTGGGCGGGGTTCAATCCCATATTTTTTCTTGCCGTCGTAACCGCAGCTATAGCCACATTTACCTCAGGGTTCATGCTTTGTACTTTCAGCACAGCAGGGTGAGTCGTGTTCTCCATCAAGGGATTTTCCGAGGTAAAGACCTCAGCATACACCCCCAAAAGGTGCAGCATCACTTGTTGCCAGCGCTGGTATTTATCGGATGTTGGGGCCGATTTTTCTAGTAATGAACCCCCTAGTTCTGCCCACTTTGATATGGCCTGGTTTCTATCACCAATCTCTAAGGCAAATGCAGCGTCAGAAGCGAGTACTGCATCCTCCTCTAAGGTAGAGGTTTCCGTATCTAGATAATCGGCTAGATCGCCGCCGCCCCAAAGCTTTTTGAAATATTCCTCACGCGGTCCGCGGTTAATAGGTACACCGAAACCTTGGCATTTGTGCATGGATCGGGCAGCATCACCAATAGCGCCATAAGTTTCACCTAAAAGGGGATCAAAACCGCTCATATCTAGATGCACAGCCTCCGGGTCGTCCTTTACGCTAACGTCCCACCAGACTGAGGTGTTCCACCAAACGCCCTGCACCGTCCAAGCCGTTGTTTCTGTATCGTATTTCTCATCCGCAGCCAGCTCAGCACATTCAATGGCCAATTCAGCCGATGCAGTGTGGTGACCGTGACCTGCTCTCTCATCTGGAGGGAATCTTGTAATGATATAATCTGGCTTGAGTTCTCGTATGGTGCGCACAGCTTGCAGCTGCAAGTCGTCGTGGTCCCATTTGGTCCACACCTCGTCCACACTTTTAGAATATCCGAAGTCTAAGGCATCGGTAAAACGTTGGTTCCCTCCATCTACACTGCGGGCAGCGCGTAATTCGTGCTCGCGAATGACACCTAGATCAGCACCCATTTCATCTCCGATCAAATTCTGTCCGCCCGAACCTCGAGTGAGCGATAAATACGTGGTTTCCGCATCAAGCGCATTGGACAACCACGCAATCAATCGGGTATTTTCATCGTCGGGATGGGCCGCCATGTACAACACACGCTTGCCGGAGCCAAAGCGCTCCATTTCAGATAGAGCTGAACTCTGCGAAAAAATAGAGTATTGTGCAAAAGATTGATTTCCAAAGCCTAGCAAAAGCAGCACTAAAAAAGCCTGAACATTTGGAATGCTGCGTGTTATCTTGGTAGTCTTATTTATTAAATCCATGGTTAGAATTTTACTCTTATTATTTACAGTAACCTCTTTTGTAGCGCAAGCTCAGCTTAAAGTCCAGTTAAAATCGGGCACCTACCACATTGAGAAAGGAACGTATAAGCAGTTGAGTACTACACAACCCACCTACGGTGTGGGTCTTTGGGACCGCGCTGTGCTCGCCGAAGATAAAAAAGCATTGACCGATTTAGGCGTAGAATTAGGGCATTATTTACCAAAGAATGCGTTTGAAGTAAAAATCCCAAAAGGAGTAACCATTGCCCAATTGCGTGATGCTGGGCTCAGTGCGTTTGTAAAATGGACCCCGATGATGAAACTAGACGGTCCCCTCTCTATAGGTGACTGGCCCGAATGGGCGATACTCAACGACGGTCGTGTTGCGGTTCAATTCAGAACCACGGAGCATTGGAAAGCACCAGCATTTATTTCACAGGTCGTTGCTCTTGATGTACAATGGCATACGGCGATTTTAAAGCCTGAATTACTGAATCAATTGGCTCAAGATAATGCCGTATTGTTCATACAAGCCATAGAAGAGCCGGGTACACCAGAAAACTACAACAGCCGGGCGGCGGCCAGAACGGCCTACCTTCAAGGACAGACTCCATTCGATGGTTCGAACGTAGTTGTTGGACTAGGAGACGACGGCGATATTGGTCCACATGCAGACTACAAAGGGCGATTAACCTCTTTGGCCGGTAACAGCATAGGTGACCACGGGGACCATGTCGCAGGAACCATTTTCGGTGCAGGAAACATAGACCCTACAGCTGAAGGGAATGCACCGGGTGCCACGATGGTCTATTATGACTATCCCGCCAATTTAAGTAATGTTGATGCGCACTACGTTTCTTACGGGATACGCGTGACCAACAGTTCTTATTCCAACGGCTGTAATGCAGGATATACATTTTACGCCCAGCAAATGGATAAAGATGTTCGAGATAACGCGGCGCTCGTGCACGTCTTCAGTGCAGGAAACTCAAACGGGTCGAATTGTGGTTATGGAGCAGGTTCACAATGGGGAAATATTACCGGTGGTCACAAACAAGGCAAAAATGTTATTGCTACTGCCAACATAACCAATACGGACGCTATCGCTCCATCTTCTTCCCGCGGACCTGCCGCAGACGGTCGTATAAAACCAGATTTAGCAGCAGTTGGAACGAACGTTTACTCTACCATTGATTCACATACCTATGGGAATAAAACAGGTACCTCAATGTCGGCTCCTGGTGTTGCTGGATACTTCGCAGTATTGCACAACACCTTTGATGTGTTGCAACAAGATACAGCGGATGCCGGTTTACTAAAAGCTATTGCAATGAATACTGCAGATGATTTGGGCAATCCTGGTCCCGATTTCATCTACGGTTATGGACGCGTGAATGCACGGAAAGCACTTAAGGTAATTCAAGACACCCAATTCTTTAGCAACAGCATTACCACAAACGACACGTTGACCTACACCATTTCCTTACCCGCTGGTGTAAATAAATTCAGTGCAATGCTGTATTGGACTGACAAAGAAGGTTCGATTAGTGCATCAAAAGCATTGGTCAATGATTTAGATTTCGAAGTGACAGACCTCACTGGCACGACGACCTATCAGCCTTGGGTTCTTGATCCAACGCCAAATACAACAACGCTTTTGTATGGTGCTACGCGAGGCGTAGATACACTCAATAATGCAGAACAAGTCACACTAAATGCGCCAACCTCGGGAGATTATAGGTTTACCGTTTACGGTACCAACATTCCTCAGGGCCCTCAAACATTTTACATTGTGTACGCGATGGATATGGAGAAGAATCCCATCGCCTTCCCGCACGAAAATGCAAAATTGACACCGGGTGCAAATTACGTGCGTTGGAATGGTTCAACCTCCTTGACCTGGCAATATTCCACCGACAGCATGGGTACCTGGACTACGGTTAACTTAAATGCCACAGGAGGGAATCGTGTAGCCAATTGGAATGTACCTAACGTCGCTACAAAAAATGCATTTCTACGCAATATTCAAGGTACGGACACCACAGTAGCAGGACCGTTCGTTATACTAAATACGCCAACTAACCTCAATCTAGACTGGGCCTGTCCGGATAGTATTAAAATTTCATT
>JAHEKP010000075.1 GCA_024638285.1 Cryomorphaceae bacterium | reverse complement strand
GCTGCAATAAAATCTTCTTTACGAATGTGGTGCTCTCCTTCGCGAGGTCCTACTTCGATCAAATGTTCCTTGGGGTCTAATCCATGAAAACGCAATTGGGACGCCAGGGCATATTGGTCAGAAGGGAAGGCTTTAGCTTCACACAAGATTTTAGTTCGCTGCCCTTTAGGTCTAAAGAAACTGACCATGAGTAGGTGAAGGTTGTTCGTTAAGGAACCCATGACCACCACTTCTTCAGGCTTCGCTCCAACAATTCTCGAAAGACTTTCAGAGAAGAATTCGTGGTAGGGCATCCATGGACGGCGTGCATGAAAATGCCCCTCAACACCCCAGTTTTTCCAATCCTCCAATTCCTCGCCAAGGTACTTTTCCGCTGCCTTCGGCATTAGACCTAAACTATTTCCAGTGAAGTACAAAGTCTGTTTTCCGTCAATCACGGGCAAGTGAAATTCTGAGCGAAAAGCAGCAAGTGTATCTGATTCGTCTAAAGCTGCAGCGTATGCCGGATCTAGTACGTTCATAGCGTATGTTGTATTGGGGAGGTTAAAGGTAGGGCAAAAGGTACCATAGGCCCAAAAGTAGAAAGGGGAGGCCTTCAATTAATAAGCTGTAGTATAGGTCGCCCATTTTTGGATAGGATTTGATCAGCACTGTACTAAAAAAGAAGTACAATACGGTAAGTTGTAGCCACGGCAACCCAAAGTAATACACTAAAATTAGGTAACTCAACCAAAGCAATACATTGGCGACCCAAACACTGTTTTTTGATCCTATAAGATGGGGCAGGGTTCGAATGGAATTTGCATCCAATTCCGAATCGCGTACATCAAATGGAATGGTCAATGCTGCGGTCCATAAAAAACGCTCGATAAATGGCCAGCACCAATCCGCATCTGCACGAAGTGCTGGGATAACAGCAGTAACATAGGCCCAGATCAGTGCGATAAGAATGAGTTTGAGCCCAGGTACAGAACGCAAACCGCCCCCCTTTTTCTTGAGTATAAATGGTAAGGGATACAATAAGGCAAAAGCGCCCGCGAGAGCATAGTGCCCAGTAAGCGCAGCTTCATTGATTCGAATGAGTTCAAAAAGAATGGCAGCAACACCTAGTCCCATACTTAGAAAGGCAGTTTTTGGCATCCGTTCACGCCATTGACTGATCCTACTCATCCCATCTTTTGCTGCAGGTCCTTCAAACATTCTTGCAAAACCGTAGATTACAAGCGTTGCTGCTGCATTTAAAACAGCAATTGAAGTGCCGGAAAATTTGAACAATTCTTCGCTGAATCGGGTTAACCCCCAAACGGCTCCGGCCACCCAAAAATTTGCATATACAAAAGTCCGAATGAAGCCTCTTAAGGTGTTAATAAATGCGTTGAAATTTCCCATCGTGTTCCACCTATAAAAGTAAGGCATGTTCGCGAACTGTGATGTAATTTTGTCCTTTCTAAAACAAACAGAGTATGAAGCGCAATTCGTTTGCCTACAGACACATTGGTCCCAAAGCTGTTGATGTTGATCAAATGCTCACTACCATTGGTGTAGATTCTATTGACACGTTGATCGATCAAACTGTTCCGACTACCATTCGCTCTGCGGAGGAAATGGATCTGGCTCCGGCTATGACGGAAGCAGAGTTCGGGACACACATCACTGCATTAGGTGAAATGAACAGCGTGTTTAAAACGTACATTGGAATGGGGTACCACAATACGGTGCTTCCCGGTGTTATTCAGCGTAACATTTTAGAGAATCCAGGATGGTATACGGCCTACACGCCGTACCAAGCAGAAATCGCTCAGGGCCGCTTAGAGGCATTAATGAACTACCAGACCATGGTGGTTGACTTAACTGGAATGGAGCTCGCTAACGCCTCTTTGCTCGATGAAGCAACGGCGGTATCTGAAGCCATGAGCATGTTCTACGGAGCGATGTCACGTGCAAAGAAGAAAGCTGGAGCCTCAAAGTTTTTCGTGGATGCACAAACGTTTCCCCAGAGTGTTGAATTGTTGCGTACACGCACAGCACCTATCGGAGTAGAATTGGTCTTTGGAGATTACAAAACGTTTGAACCTACAGATGATTTCTTCGGTGCGTTCGTCCAATTCCCAAATGCCGATGGATCTATCGAAGACTACCGAGCTTTCGCTGCGAAATGTAATGCAGCTGAGGTCCAATTAGTGGTTGCTGCAGACCTACTCTCCCTAGTACTCTTAACCCCTCCTGGAGAATGGGGTGCAGATGCAGTGGTTGGTACTACGCAACGCTTTGGTATTCCATTGGGTTATGGTGGTCCACACGCTGCCTATTTTGCAACCAAAGAATCGTACAAAAGATTTATTCCGGGCCGTATCATCGGCCGGACAATTGATACTGATGGCAGTCCTGCTCTACGCATGGCATTGCAGACGCGTGAGCAGCACATCAAGCGTGATAAAGCCACCTCTAATATTTGTACCGCTCAGGTTTTATTAGCCGTAATGGCAGGTGCATATGGGGTATACCACGGTCCAGAAGGACTTATGGATATAGCGGAAGAAATTCATCGCAAAACAGCCACTTTGAATGAGGCAGTTAAAGGTATGGGACTGAAGCAGCACAATGCTTCGTTCTTTGATACCTTGAAAATCACCTTAAATGAGTCGAACAGCATACAACTCCGCGAGCTGAGCGAGGCTGCGGAAATCAACTTCCGATATTTTGATGAAACCACCATCGGTATAAGCATCAACGAAACGACAACGGACGAAGATGTTGCTGAAATTATTGCCGTGTTAGCAAAGGCAGAAGCAGCGGACACAATTGAAATGGATGACTTGGGTCAGTACATTCCAACGGAACTCGCGCGTACCTCTGCATTCATGACAAATTCAGTATTCCACAGCTACCGCAGTGAAACTGAAATGATGCGTTACCTCAAATCGCTTGAGCGTAAAGACTTGGCCTTAAACCATAGCATGATTTCTTTGGGATCGTGTACAATGAAGTTGAATGCTGCCTCAGAAATGATTCCGTTATCAAGCGGTTCCTGGAACAGCTTACACCCTTATGTGCCTACAGAACAAGCTGCGGGTTACATGCAAGTCATTGAAGAGTTGGAGCGTGATTTAGCCGTGATTACTGGTTTTGATGCTACCTCGTTGCAGCCGAACTCCGGTGCTCAGGGTGAGTACGCTGGTCTTATGGTAATCCGTGCGTACCACCAAGCGAATGGTGACCATCATAGAGACATCGCCCTCATCCCTTCTTCGGCACACGGAACAAATCCTGCATCAGCTGTAATGGCGGGTATGAAAGTGGTTGTGGTTTCTTGTGACGACCATGGAAACATTGATGTGGATGATCTTCGCGCGAAAGCAGAGAAACACAGCGCTAATCTTGCTTCTTTGATGATCACATATCCATCTACACACGGGGTGTTTGAAGCAAGTGTGAAAGATATTACTGACATCATACACCAGCACGGTGGTCAAGTTTATATGGACGGTGCAAACATGAATGCCCAGGTGGGACTGACTTCACCGGGTATCATTGGTGCTGACGTTTGTCATTTGAATTTGCATAAAACATTTGCCATTCCTCATGGCGGTGGTGGTCCAGGTATGGGCCCCATCTGTTGTAAAGCGCACCTTGCGCCGTTCTTGCCAAAACATCCGGTCATTTCCATGGGTGGAGCGCAAGGAATTTCAAGCATCTCGGGTGCGCCATGGGGTTCTGCATTGATCTTGTTGATCTCCTATGCCTACATTAAGATGTTAGGAGCAGAGGGGCTTACCGACAGTACGAAATACGCCATCTTGAATGCAAATTACATTAAGGAGCGTTTAGCAGGTTCGTTTGATGTGCTTTACACAGGCGAAAACGGACGTTGTGCTCATGAAATGATTTTGGATTGTCGTCCTTTCAAGCGCGATGCAGGCATTGAAGTTACAGACATCGCTAAGCGATTAATGGATTATGGATTCCATGCGCCAACGGTAAGTTTTCCGGTTGCTGGAACAGTAATGGTGGAGCCCACAGAAAGTGAAGGTTTAGAAGAATTGGACCGATTCTGTGATGCCATGCTCAGTATTCGCCATGAGATTGGCGAAATTGAGACAGCTGATGCGGACGCTTCAAACAATGTTTTGAAAAATGCACCGCATACGCAATACATGATTTGTGCCGACGCTTGGGATTTCCCGTATACACGTTCTAAGGCAGGCTTCCCCCTTCCTTACGTCAGTGATAACAAATTCTGGCCTACCGTTCGTCGCGTAGACGATGCTTATGGCGACCGTAATCTCGTTTGTACGTGTGAGCCAATAGAAAGTTACATGGAGCAGGCCGAGGCATAAGCCGAGGCAAATTTCGGAGTATAAAAAAAATCCCCCCGGCGCGGAGCGTCGGGGGGATTTTATTTTTTATCGTATTTCTCTCTTCCTAAACAGGTTTTATTGAACGGATATCCGCACCAGTAGGGCTTTGGAATAAGGCCAAATCGAAATGACGGGTTGCGGCATACAAGTGGTCAAAAATATCGGCCATAATGGATTCATATCTTGTCCATTCTGTGGTAGCGCTAAAACAGTAGACTTCCAGCGGCAAGCCTTCTGTTGTAGGCTGCAGTTGTCGAACCATTAAAGTAAAATCAGTATTGATTTCCGGGTGGTTTCTCAAATAGAAATCGATGTACTTGCGGTACAAACCAATGTTAGTTTGACGCCTTCCGTTGAGTAAACTTGCACCTTGAATATTTTTTTTCGTGTTGTTCTCATCAATCTCCTTTTGGCGTTCAATCATAAAAGTGCTGATCAAATCAATCTCTTTTAAGCTATCTGCTAGTCCTTCGTCTAGGTGACGGATGGAGGTAATGTCAATGTGAATGTTGCGCTTGATTCGACGCGCTCCAGCTTCAGACATGCTGCGCCAATTCACAAAGCTGTCGCTAACAAAAGCTGTGGCAGGAACTGTACTTACGGTTTTGTCGAAATTCTGGACTTTAACGGTGGTGAGATCTATGCTCATGACATCGCCATCTACACCGTAATTCGAGAAAGTAATCCAGTCGCCCACCTTGACGAGGTCGTACATGTGGATTTGGAAATTTGCTAAGAGCCCTTTGATGCTGTCTTGAAAAACCAGTATTAGAATGGCCGTGGTGCCTGCGAACGCGCCCAGTATAGCGGTCGCCTTCAGCCCTGTTAAGATGCTAATGGCGGTTATGATAGTGCCAAACCATGCCAACAAGCGAATGACCTGCGAAATTGTGCGTACAGGTGTATGGGCATATTTTGCCGTCATACTGAGCCAATTTTCAAGTGCCCGAAGTGTTCTATTTACTAGACTCACGAAGAGCATAAGAATGTAAAGAACAATGAGCTTTTCTAAGATTGGAATGACGCCTGGAATATCGTTGAAAACGATAGGGAGGCTTTGGTATACGATGCCTGCAGGAACAAGGTGTGCGATGTTTCTAAAGACTTTTTGATCATAGAAATAGTCGTCCCAAGTGGCTTTTGTGCGCTTTACTGCGGAATGTATGATGCTCAGGATGATGCGCCGTGCAAAAAAGTCAGCTACTATTGAAATAAGTAGCAATAATAAAAGATCCACAACGAGCGCAATCCATTGCACTAATTGTGGATCTAATCCTTTTCGTAATAAAATGTCAGTGGTCCAGTGTAGAGTATCCATTAGTATGGGTGGAACAGGGTTATGCTATCAAATCTAATTGATGTAGCATAAAAATACCCTAAACCATACACTGTTGTATCATCTTGACGTCTAATATTTCCAATTTGTGGGCTGTAAGGCACACTAAACAATCCGCCACCGCCGATATTATTGGCCATGATATTGAGGTAATCATACATGCCTTCACTTATCGTACGTGTCTCGAACACTAGATTAATTAGGGTATCACGGAAAACAGTGTACGGAGGACCGATAAAGTTAAATCGACTGACCTGAGTACCTTCAATGAATTGGTCATCATTAAAAATATTGATGCTTGAATTCAGACTTTTTTCGGTCTCTTCCGGTGTAAATGGCCCCATTAATCCGTTGGGTGCATATATTTTCGTAGTCCAATAGTTTTTAATCCAATAGGCATTACCGCGTCCTGCCGGATCATTCCACAATGCATAAGGGCTGTAGTAACATGAGTCGGCATCTGCGTAATACACAGAGTCGCCTGTTCTGAAATCGACCCAGCTGCTATCGTCTTCCATGATAGGAAACATAGGTGTTAGGAGCGTGAAGGGCGCATTAACGACATCCGCAGTGCTTTCCCAGATTCCAGTCGCGTCCCCATAACCCTCAGGAACGGTAATGATCATACGGTAGCCATGTCCAATGGTGGCCAGCAAGGTTGAATCTTCATAGCGACCAGGAGTTACTTCAGTTAATGTACTCACTAAACTATCGTTGTCATAAAGCTCTACCAATGCTCCTGTTACAGCAGCAGCATCTGTGGTTTCGAGATAGGGTGAGCTAATGGCTAGGTCCATATAAGTTCCTGTGCCAAGCAGGTCGGTGACGGCTCCGCTTACAGAGATTAATGCAGCCCCGTCATAGGCATCGGTCTTTACTTTATCAGTGACATCGACTTCACAAGAAGTAAAAGCGAG
>JAHEKP010000013.1 GCA_024638285.1 Cryomorphaceae bacterium | reverse complement strand
TTTCATCACAAACGGACGCAATAAGATCACGTTTCTCCACTGGCAATACGCCAGCCTCACAATTTGCAAAGGCTGCGGCTTTCTTAAGATAGGCAAAACCTTCAATGATTTCGAGCGGCATTGTACCTGCTGGACCAATCTTAAAGTTATTTCGTGAACGCTCCGTTTGTGCACCCCAGTACTTATCTGCAGGTACCTTCACTTCACCCATAGTGTCGTGTTCTATTCTGTATTCCATGCTATTCGCTTGTGTAATTATAGAATTTCATTTCCATTACAAATTTAGGGCACAGATTTCCGTTAGAACGAATTGTGTTGCTATCTTTACACCGACTTAAATGAACGACTATGAAATTTTTAGGATTCCTCGTATTCTTAGTAGTAGCACTAATGGGCTTTTCAATGCTGGCATTTTTAGGCCTATTTGTTGGGTACTGGTTGACATTGATCGGCTTGGAGTCTATCAATCCTAAGTTAGCACACGCGCTAATTGGTCATAAAGAAGACGAAACAGCAGAATAATTTCTGCCAACTGGATATAAAAAAAGCCGACCCTTTGGGTCGGCTTTTTTTGTGCCTGCATTTTTCTACAGTACGTCTAACAGCTTTTCTGCCGGACGGGCCACTACTGCACGCTCACCATTCATTACGATGGGACGTTCCATTAGTTTTGGATGTTCAATCATTGCAAGAATAATTTCTTCCTCATCCAACTCTAGGTGCTTGTACTCCTCCTTCCAAACGGCTTCATTCTTGCGCACAAGATCTATGGCGTCCATATCTAAGGCATCCAGTACACTTTCAAATTCTGCCGCACTCATGCTTTCCTGATCATTGAGGTAGAGGCGTGTTTTATATTCAACTCCTCTTTCTTCTAATAGTGCCAGTGCTTCGCGCGATTTCTGACAACGTGGATTGTGGTAAATCGTAATCATATTAATAGGTGATGTGTAAGGTTCCTTCCTCTGAAGTAATGCCGCATCTATTCTCAGCTTCGACTTGGTAAAAATACACTCCAGGGGTGAGAATTTGACCGTCGTAATCTGCGCCCCAATTAAAAGTGGGTGCGTTAGTTTCAAATACTTTGATTCCCCACCGATTGAAGAGAATCACATGGAATCGGTCCCAATCTTCACTTGTATTTATGGTCCATCGATCATTGACGTTATCACCATTGGGTGTAATTACGTTAGGCACGGTAAAAGGTTCCTGAGCGAAGAAGATATCGTACGTTTCTGTGAGCGTATCAGAGGTTTCGCAAATGCTGTCGTAACCCACAATAGCAATCTCATAAATGCCCGATTGCGTGATCTGAAGCGGGTTTGGACTGCCCTGATCTACGCCGTTTATTAGCCAACTGAAGCCCTGATACACGGTATTGAATACGGGAGTGAAATCAACCGTTTCGTCTGAAGTACATTCTTCAGGATCACTGATCATGTTGAGGTAAGGCGGCAATCTAAAAAATAAGGTATCTGTGAAGGTTTGTACCACGTTACAGACTGTGTCCACGGTGGTCAGCGTAATGACATTATATCCGGCTGAAGGTAAGTTTGTACTTACTTGCGCAGTAGTGAACGATGCGCCTGAAATGGTCCAATCCATCAAACGATCCGTAACTAGTGTCGAATCGCTCGCATGCATTAATTGGGCTGTAACTCCACGAAGCGGATCACAAAAGTCATAGGAATATGCAGTGTATACGGAATCGTATGCGGGATTCACCTGTACCGTAAAGGTTGCGGTATCCCAGGTATCGCAAATGGTATCGTGACCAATCACTTGAACGGGATACGTGCCCGATGACGCGTAAACGTGTCCTCCTTGGAGTGAACTACTATTTGTTGAATTCCCATCCCCCCAATACACCGTGAAGTCCTGAACATTAATGCTAGAGTCAAGGATTGTAAATGTGTTTGGCAGACAAAAGACGGGTGGATCAGGCTGCGCGAAGACGCGTGCATTTTGAACGTCTAAATCAATGACGGTAACCGCCAGATTACAATTGGTCGAACCGTTATTACTGGCATATACATTATTAGGAAATGTGGGGTAGGTAGACGTTCCGCCACAACCGGCACATACGGCTTGGAAAATTCTGCCAGACCGGTCAAATCGAGAGGTTCCTCCGTCCACATGCTCCCGACCTGTACCACCAAAGTACGTAGCCAAACGCGTAGACTTCCAATCTGGATCTAGCACTAAAAAGTAAAAGTCCCTCCCATCGGTGGTCGTTTGAAATGCATTTGAACTGAGCGCCATCCCCTCCGTATTGCCTTCAGGATTTGGTGAGCCGCCCCAACCGGAGAAATAGGTATTGCCGCAATCGTCCACCAGTAATGCGGTAGGACTGACATCTACCGTAACATGGGCACTATCTCCCCAAACTGCGGTTTTAAGCTTTGTAAAACCCGAATTCCCGTTTTGTTTGTAGCGTTGAAAATACTGTGCACTGCCCGGTTGACCCCAAGTCAGAGAATCGGCCACCAATCCACCTTTGTGCTGACCTACGACGGTGATCACACTTGCCGTGTCCGTTTCACTGTGTGTTTCTACAAAGAAATGCTGATTGTAGCCGCTATCCGCCTGGACATCGACGGCACTCATAGTTATATAGCTTCCTACACCCACCCCTGCCGGACCAAGGTAACCAGACAGTAACAGGGCATCTTGATCACTTCTTACAGGTATGCTGTAATCATAAGCGGCATTTACCCAACCCATTGCAATGGAAGAATCGGTGCTAGGCCCTATAGAGCCAGCAACATAAAAAGGGGTGAACTTGAAGGTCGGAGCGGGAAAATTGAGACCCTGTTTGTCCGAAAGAGCGATGCTGTATAAAGCTTCATTACCGGAGGTGCCTACATAGGTACTTGCGAGAAGCTGTGTAAGGTCTCTACTTAATACACTGATTACTCCGTCTTGACCGCCTTGGTGCGAGGTAGCAGGCACAATAGTTGGGTAGGAACTGCTGAACGTACTGCTCACAAAATATACCGCACCGCCGTTGCGCTGGACCTCGATCTCGCCGCGGAAACTATCGCCGTAATTAAAGCGCAAACTGTCATTGATTCCGTCGCTTCCCGCACCACCTATGTACGTGGAGCCTATGAGTTGATTCCCTGCTGCATTTATTTTCGCCACAAAGAGATCGGTGCCTTGATTGAAGGTGTAGTATTCAGCCGTAATAGACGCCCCACCTGCAAACGAGGTATCATAAGCGGTTGCAGTGACGCCAAAATCATCCGACCCCGTGGAACCTAAGATATATACATTGCCATTTTCATCACAATCCATACTGTACGGCTGGTCCAGATTGGAACCACCCAGGTAGGTAGACCATAGTAATTGCGAACCGTCCGAAGAAAATTTACTGATGGCCGCATCAAAATAGCCACCATTAAAACTTACATCAACAGCACCTAATGTTGTGGGGTATCCTGTTCCAAAAGCTATACCTCCCCCAATGGCATTGCTGCTGTCATCGAAAGTAGCTGTATACCCAAAGTTGTCTACGGAACTGCCGGTGTAGGTGCTGAATATGTAAATAGGATCGATGGTAAGCGGTTGATCGCGATCGAATCGGCCCAGGTCGTAACCCAGGTATCCATTGGTCTCTTTGTAACGGGCTCGAACGGTTCGCTCTTCTTGAAGTGCGTAAGGCATTTCTTCAATAAGCCGTCCAAACCCGGTTTGAAGAATCAATTCCTTCCCTTGTACTTTCCAACCTTCTAAACCATGATAAGCGATCGAAATTTGATCAGGATCCCCTCCAACAGCGACTTCCCAGTCAAACTTAAATCCTCCAGCGGCCTCATAGACGACTAAATCAATACCGGGATAAACATCCCTTGCGCGCACTTTATGAAACGACTGTACGCCTGAGCGCCAGAAATCTTGCTTACCTACAAAATAACTCAAGGGCGCATCATAAGCATCCTCCCCTAACCATTGCATAGTTTGAGAAGCGTTAAATACCATTGAAAAGTGATGGTAGTGCAGTGTATCGGAATAATGGTGATGCTCACCAATGTGTTCGCTGTGAAAATCCGAAGGATCTAATACAGAAAGCACAAGCGAATCTGGGGTAAGAAATAAGCTGTTGGGGCCTAATTGGATCTTAAACGTATAGGGATCTTTCCACTGGCCTTCATTACGCACAAAGCCTTGCTGCGCAGCCATCGGCAGCGTCCAGATCAGGGCTAGAATAAATTTCAAATTGCGCATAGAGAGCAAGATAGCTACTATCCTAACAGCATCCACCCCCTATTGTGCATTCAACAGCGCGATTACTCAATGGTTTTTTAATATTCATCGGCATTTACACTCTCGCCCTGCTTCATCAAAAACGCTTTAAGGAATCTCTCAATATTTCCATTCATAACGCCATCTACATCAGAAGTCTCTTCAGCGGTACGGACATCTTTGACCAATTTATAAGGGTGCATCACATAGTTACGAATCTGCGACCCCCACTCAATCTTCTTCTTACCTGCCTCAATTTCCGCACGTTTTGCATTGCGCTCTTCGATCTCCATTTCGTAGAGTTGCGATTTCAAAAGTTGGATGGCTTTCTCCTTGTTACCCAGCTGCGAGCGCGTTTCCGTATTCTCGATGATGATTCCAGTGGGCTTATGTCTTAAACGCACACCCGTCTCTACCTTATTTACATTTTGACCACCTGCACCCGAAGAACGGAAGGTATCCCAGGTAATATCACTCATGTTGATCTTAATGTCTATAGTATCATCCACTAACGGGAATACATATACGGATACAAAACTGGTATGTCGCTTCGCATTGGAGTCGAAAGGCGAAATACGTACCAGTCGGTGCACGCCATTCTCTCCTTTTAAAAAGCCAAATGCAAAATCACCTTCCACCTCAATGGTTACCGTTTTAATACCTGCAACATCGCCTTCTTGAAGCACCAATTCTTTGGTCTTGAATCCTTGCTTTTCTGCGTACATCAGGTACATACGCATCAGCATACTTGCCCAATCACAACTCTCTGTTCCTCCTGCTCCCGCGGTAATTTGAAGCACAGCACTTAGCTTATCTTCTTCGCCGCTGAGCATATTTTTAAACTCCAATTCTTCAATCCAGTCCTCACACATTTTATAGGCCTGTTCAACATCCTCTTCGTCTAATTCCCCTTCTTTATGAAACTCTAGACTGAGTTCTGCCTCGCCAAAGAGCGTCTGAGCTTTCTCAAACCCTTCTACCCAAAACTTAACCTGACGCAGCGCTTTCAAGGTGATTTCTGCTTGCTTAGGATCATCCCAAAACTCAGGAGAAGCGGTCTTTTCCTCTTCGTTGATAATGTGAATTCTCTTGTGCTCTAAGTTGAGATAGGTTTCGAGTCGTTCCAATCGCTCGCCTAAAGATTTTATCTGCTCTGCTGTAACCATATGGAACAAAGTTAAGCAACCCTTCTTATCTTCACGTACAATCTAAAGGATGCATTTATGTTTACTGTTGACCTTCGCAGCGACACTGTTACTCGCCCTAGCGACTCTATGAAAAAAGCAATGATAGAGAGCCCTGTAGGGGATGATGTTCTGGGCGATGACCCAACAGTAAAGTACCTCGAATCCTTAATGGCAGAGCGCTTCGGAATGGATGGATCTTTATTCTGTGTATCAGGAACCCAGGCAAATCAAATTGCTTTAATGTCCCATCTTAGCCCTGGCGACGAAGTCATTTGTCACCCCTATGCCCACATTTATAATTACGAAGGCGGTGGAATTGCTGCAAACGCGCACGCCTCTGTGGCCTTCACCGGGGACAATCGCGGTATTATGCATCCTGAGGGCGTACTTTCATGTTTGAAAGCAGATGATATACACTTCCCTAAATCAAGAGTTTTAGCAGTTGAAAACACCTCGAATAAAGGTGGAGGCACCTGCTACGAATGGGAAGAGATAGAAGCATTACGAGCAGTAGCTAGCAAAAACGGGCTCCTATTTCACCTGGACGGTGCACGACTTTATAATGCGCTGATTGCTAAAAACCATAGCGAAAGTGATTACGGCGCCGCCTTTGACTCAATATCCATCTGCTTGTCCAAAGGACTCGGCGCTCCCATAGGATCCATTCTACTAGGGAACGAAGCTTTCATCGCTCACTCAAAACGCATTCGTAAGCGTATCGGAGGAGGATGGCGACAAGCTGGATTACTAGCGGGTGCAGCCATCTACGCCCTAGAAAATAACGTAGGTAGATTAGCAGAGGACCACAACGCTGCACTAGATATGGCTGAATTTTTAAGACAGCAATCTTGGGTCGCAAACGTGGTGGACCCTGAGACTAACATTTTAATCTTTGGATTAAGCGAAGACATGAATCAAGAGGAGTTCATACGCACCCTCGCTCAACAAGGAATAGGTATAAGTCAAATGGGTCCAGGAAAATGCAGAATGGTGTTCCACCTAGACATTACCGCTGCGCACATAATTAAGGTCAAGTCGGTATTGAAGACGTTTTAGTCAATGCATGCGTAATGGGAAAAGTTAAATCATGCCCGCAGTGTAAAGAGGAACACGCTGTGATGTTTAGGGTACAATACAAACCAGATAAGATGTGGTATTTTCTCTGCGAAGCCTGTCTTCTTGAAGTAAAACCCGCCAACATTCATTACAGATACGGAGGCACTTGGAAGGGCTAAGTAGTCTAAACTGTTCCGATTAAAAACCAGCTTGTTTTCTATTAATTACGTTGACCTTCAACCACCTGATAGGTTGATGCAATTAATTCAAAAGCATAACCACGACGTTGTAAAGCTGCCGTAAGTTTTTCTTTAGATTTAGACGCATACCAGCGCTCTACAAGATATAGAGCGTTAGCGTCAACCATATCTTGATCTATCTGTCCCAAGATACGGTCGATCGTTACTTTTGGAATCCTATGCTCTTGTAAACCCATACGGATACGACGTGGAGCCCATTGCTTTTGATTTAATTTTCCCCGCGTATAGGCTTCGGCAAAACGATATTCGTCCAAGAAATTATCCGCCATAAGTTGCGCTACAACTTCTTCATGGCGGTCTCGAGGCAAGCCCAATTGCTGTAACTTTTGCTCCACTGAAAAAGGGCTGCGTTCCTGGTACGCGCAAAATCGCTGTAGTTTTTGTAATGCTTCCGAAGTTGTCATGTTATTAAATAACGAAAAAACCCACAGTCGACGCAAGCCAACGGTGGGTTTTTCTCTTCACTGTTTATTGTTTTTATAAGGTGTTGTTATCCTTATCCATCATTTTCCACTCTAACATGGTAAATGCATCGCGCGGAACAACAACTATCTTTTTACGCAACTTCTTCTGCCAGACTTTCTTAATACTACTAAAGAGTCCTTTCGTTAAATACGCCTCAATGAATGGGTGAACGTGAATGTACACTTCCCTTATTTCAATCTGAGCCAATTTTGAAGCCATAGCGTCAATAACCTGGATAGGTGCTTCAACCAAATTATCCGGGTTTTCTTCACGTGTAACAATGTTGGTCTCAGGACGTACACGCTGACGTGTGAGTTCCATTAAACCGAACCTTGAAATAGGTAAAATCTTGTGACGAGCACGATCACGCTTCATTTCTTCAAGCATTTTCTCATACACCGCCTTACGGTTCTCAGCACTGTTCATATCAATGAAATCAATCACCACAATGCCTCCCATATCCCTCAAGCGCAATTGACGAGCCACTTCTACGGCTGCCAGCAAATTCACTTGAAGTGCATTCGACTCCTGATTATCCGCCGTATTCGTGCGGTTACCGGAATTCACATCAACCACATGCATGGCTTCAGTATGCTCAATAATGAGGTAGGCTCCTTTGGTCATGCTTACGCTTCGGCCGAAGGCACCTTTGATTTGACGATCTACACTGGAAAACTGAAACAACGGCATTTGACCGCTGTACTCTTTTACCATTTTGGAAGCGCCCGGTTTAATTTCATCGAGGTAATCCTTTACCTCTTCACACAATTCCTTGTTGTCAATTGTGATTGAAGCAAACGATTCATTGAAGACATCGCGCAAAAATGCACTAGCCCTATTCATTTCGCGGAAGATTCTCAGTGGTTTGTTGGAACGCTTAATACCCTTGTGGAGTTGAGACCACTTACGTACCAGGTTATCTAAATCCGACTGTAATTCCTCTGCGCTCTGCCCTTTTGCGACAGTGCGTATAATGACACCAAAACCTTTTGGCTTGATGCTTCTGACCAATTTTTTAAGTCTGTCCTTCTCATCACGCTCGCGAATCTTTTGACTCACACTTACGCGATTAGAAAAAGGAACCAGCACTACAAAGCGCCCTGCTATGCTAAGCTCGGCAGTGATTCTAGGCCCTTTCGTTGAAATGGGCTCCTTCGTTATCTGAACGAGGATAAGATCACCTTGCTTGAGAACATCACCAATATTACCCTCTTTTTCAATGTTGGGCTCTGCTTTGAAATTGGTGATATTACTCAGTTGCTTGCCTTTCAGGGTGCGACGGAGATAGGTTTGCCAAGATTTTATCTGCGGGCCTAGATCGTGGTAGTGAAGGAATGCATCCTTCTCGTATCCTACATCTACGAACGCGGCATTAAGGCCGGTTGCCAGCTTTTTGACAGTGCCTAAATAGACATCGCCAACGGAGAAACTATCATCTCCTTTTTCCTTGATCAATTCCTGAAGTCTTCCGTCTTCAAGTAATGCAATATCTGCTTGGTCAGAACTAGCACTTATGACTAATTCTGTTTTCATACACTAAGAAGCTTACTTCTTCTTGTGACGATTTTTTCTTAGACGCTTCTTACGCTTGTGCGTAGCAATCTTATGTCTTTTACGTTTTTTACCGCTTGGCATAATGCTAAGTTTTTAGTGTTATTAATTCTATAAAGCCTCTGCGAAATCTTTAATTCGATTTGCTTCCGGATATGTATTCAAATAGTTATTTGCGCTCAATAAAGCCGCTGCCGTATCTCCAACCTGTAGTAAGGCTTGTGCTTTATTTAACGTATATAATTCATTTTCAGGGTGCAACTGACTCAACTGGTGAAAACGATCCACCGCTTTGTCCCACTGACCACTCATCATAGAGAAATTGCCCAACCAAAGCAAGGCCTTTTCGTGATTTGGGTCTTCTCTTAGCACCTCCAGCAACATTCCTATGGCCTGCATAGGCGCGCCTTCACCATTCTGAATGATGGCTACCGCTTCATCTACCTTAGCGTCTAAAGGATTACCTTCTTCAGAAGCAATATCTGGTGTGTCCTGATGAGCGGTTCTCGGCAATTGCCAAAGCACTATTGCAAATACAACAGCTGCTACGAATGCTATGACGGTGCTTTTATTCAACTTATTCTACAGGTACGTTTTCCTTCACGCCTTCGACAAATACTTTCGCAGGCTTGAAAGCAGGTATGTAATGAGCTGGTATGACGATGGTCGTGTTTTTAGAAATATTGCGACCCGTCTTTTGAGCACGTTTTTTAACAATGAAAGAACCGAATCCTCTCAAATAAACATTGCTGCCATCTTCTAGACTGTGCTTGATTTCTTTCATGAAGCTCTCTACAACTGCTTGTACATCACCTCTCTCCATTCCTGTTTTATCAGAAATCTTAGTAACGATATCTGCTTTCGTCATTTGCTCTATACTTTTACGTCCCGAAGGACTTGGTTAATGAGGGGCGCAAATATACACCTACTTTCCTTATTTACAGCCATGAAGAATAAAATTATCTCAACCCTTCGAAGGAACAATGGATAGATTTAACCGCTTCAGAATCAGCATAGAAGACTACTATTCTACGCACAAAAGGGATTTGCCTTGGCGCAAAGAAGTCCCAGTACCCTACGAAGTGTGGTTAAGCGAAATCATTTTACAACAGACTCGAGTTGCACAGGGCACGCCATACTATCATAAAATAGTGGCCGCCTTCCCTACCATAGAGGCTTTAGCAAATGCAGAAGAAGACAAACTACTCGCGCTTTGGACCGGATTAGGCTATTACAATAGGGCCCGCAACCTTCAAAAAGGCGCAAAGCAAATTGTGGTTGACTACCATGGCCAATTGCCAAAACAGTATGATGAGCTCTTGAAAATTAAAGGAATCGGACCATACACGGCAGCTGCAATAGCAAGTATCTGCTTCCAGGAAAAAATCGGTGTGGTTGATGGCAATGTATACCGAGTACTAAGTCGCTATTTCGGAATCCATACCCCTACGAACAGTTCCAAAGGACAAAAAGAGTTCCAGACCTTAGCAAACGAATGCATCAAGGAAACGAAACACCCTGACCAGTACAACCAAGGGATTATGGAATTCGGGGCCTTACACTGCACCCCCAAGAAGCCTAACTGCATGTACTGCCCGCTTAGCGACTCCTGTCACGCGTTCAATAACGGGTCCGTTGGAGCGTTGCCTGTGAAGCTAAAAAAAGGGAAACGCACAAAAGAAATCGTTCACTTTGGCGTGGTCCAAAACGCACAAAAGATGGCACTAAGAAAAAGAGGGACGGATAGTATTTGGGCGGGACTGTATGAATTCCCACAACTCAATGAGGCACCTGATCATGGTCAGCTGCTCGCAGAACCTGTGCTACATAAATTATCACACAAAGACCTGCATTGTAGTTTTTGGGCGGTGTCTGAGGCCGAAATTTCGGGAGATTATTCCTTCTACACGAAAGAGGAAGCGCAGGAATTAGGCATGCCCATTATCATAGCTGATTTTGTTACGAAAAGGCTGTAAATCCGGGACGAAATTTACCTAAATTTGAATTAGATTAATATGAAAAAAACTCGCTCATGGCCGGTACACTGAACAAAGTAATGCTCATTGGAAATTTAGGTAAAGACCCAGAAATACTTCATTTTGACAACGGTGGCTCCATCGTAAAGTTTCCACTAGCAACGTCAGAAACCTATACGAATCGCGACGGTCAGCGCGTAACCAATACTGAATGGCACAACATCGTAATCAATGCGAAAGGATTGACCGATGTCGCACATAAGTACCTGAAAAAAGGACATAAAGTTTATCTCGAAGGGAAGATCAAGACACGTAAATGGCAGGATCAATCAGGTGCGGATAGGTACACCACTGATGTTCAAGTCAATCAAATGACTATGCTCACCTCACGAGCTGAAGGCGAGGGAATGTCAAATGATAACACTTCAAATTATGGTACTAGCGCCCCTGCACAACAGGCTCCGGTTCAAAGTATAGGGAATCCGGCACCGTCTGCCAGTATCAATCAAGAGGAAGATGACCTTCCCTTTTAAGTAGAACGAACACTTGTAATTTGGAAACAGAGCCCCCCAGTACACTGCTACAATTCTTAAGCATTGACGCCTCCACCATCACAGGGATTGTATTTATCGTTGTGCTCATTATACTCTTGCTTCTATCCGCCTTGATTTCAGGCTCGGAGGTCGCTTTTTTCTCATTAGGCGCGGGAGAACTCGAAGAACTTGAAGACGACAATCCAAAACACAATAACATAAAGGCCCTTTTGAATCAGCCCGAAGAATTGCTCGGGACTATTTTAATATCGAACAACTTCGTAAACGTAGGTATCGTTATCCTCTCTACGTTTTTACTGAATACATTTTTCTCACCTGAACTCTGGAGTCCATTATTGACCTTTGTCATTGAGATACTTGCCATAACGGGTGTGCTTCTTCTCTTCGGTGAGATTTTACCTAAAGTATATGCAAATACGGCCCGATTAAGTTTTGCTCGCTTTGTCGTCCCCTTCATTTTTCGATTGCATAAAATCTTAAAGCCACTAAGCAAGCGTCTCAGTAAAACCATCAATAGAATTAATATCGAAGGACGCGGACCTTCGCTCAGCGTCAACGACTTGGAACAAGCCCTTGAATTAACCACTGATGAGCATTCTACGGAGGACGAGCAGCGTATCTTAAAGGGCATCGTCCGATTTGGCTCAACAACAGTGAAAGAAGTAATGACACCGCGCACCTCCGTAATAGCCATAGATATTAAGGCGCCATTTCACGATACTTTAGCCCACATTGTGGACAAGGGATATTCAAGAATCCCGGTATATGAAGAACAATTGGACCAAATCAAAGGCTTACTCTACGTCAAAGACCTACTTCCTTATGTAGATGCCTCAGATAATTTCGGATGGCAAGATCTTATTCGCTCACCGTTTTTTGTTCCGGAAAGCAAAAAGATCGACGACCTATTAAAGGAGTTCCAGCAACGACGAATTCATTTAGCCATTGTGGTAGATGAATTTGGTGGAACCTCTGGAGTAATCTCACTTGAAGATGTTTTGGAAGAAATCGTTGGGGAGATCAGTGATGAATTTGATGATGACGACTTAGTGTACAGCAAACTCGACGAATACAACTACGTTTTCGAAGCGCAGACGCCACTAATCGACTTTTGTCGCGTGCTTGATCTTCCTAAGGACATATTCGAATCCGTAGATGGAGAAAGCGATTCACTTGCTGGACTTGTTTTAGAATTGGCCGGCAAATTCTTGGAGAAAAATGAAGAAATCACCTACGAAGCGTTCACTTTTAAAGTGGAAAGTGTAGATCAGCGTAAATTGATACGCATTAAAGTAACCGTTAACCCAAATCATGAAGCCTAGTCTTTTCGTCATACTGTTTGCAGTGCTCTTTTCTTGCAGTGAGGACCCCGTTGCTCGCCCTAACGGCCACATGAGAATTGGACTTCCAGCTCAGAATATATATTCTGAACTGCCTTTTGAAGCTCCTTTTAAAATTCAAATAAACGCTGAAGCAAAAGCCATTAAAAAGGACGTTTTGTCTGATAATCAAGCAGATGAATTTTGGATGGATCTTGCATATCCTTCTATTTTAAGCACCATTCAATTCACTTATAAGCCCGTTACTGAAAATCTTGAAGAATTGGTCCGGGATGCACAACAGTTGGCCTACAAACACACGGTAAAAGCCAGTGGTATGCGAGAACAATTTTTTGCCTTCCCGGAAGAAGATGTATACGGACTTTACTATGAATTTTCCGGTGCCTCTGCGACAACCACACAGTTTTACGCAACAGATAGCGCTTCCCATTTCCTTCGTGGCGTATTGTACCACTACAGCACACCTAATGCAGACAGTTTAGCCCCAGTAACTCAGTTTATGAGGGATGAATTACTGAAAATGATTGAAACCTTGAAGTGGAGTAAATCTGAGAATGTCGAGCTCTAGCTCATTTTAAGACTTACGAAGGCTTAAAAAAAGTGGGTAGCTAATCGAAGCTAAAATCCCTATACTCAACACCAAATGTACCGGTTGCATTGCTTTTGGCAATCCCAAGAAGTACAATACAATACCTACACTCCATTCTAAGCCAATGGCAAAAATTAATGCGCCAAATCCGGGAACCACGGCTTGGTGCTTTTTACGCAGGTAATACAATAAGCTGGTCACCATTAAAATGGCCCAAGCAAAGCTTCGGTGAACCTTCGGCATTACCGCTTCTATGGACGGGATGACGTTGGATCGCAAGACCAACCCATTATGATCGAAGGCTGCATCTACCAGCTCTCTAGTTTGTGTGCCTAGGAAAATCTGTATCACGATCAACACCAACAAAAACAACAATCCATTTCTAACAGGAAGCGGCAACGGCGCGGGTGATGGGGTATTTCTTGCACGCAAAGCCAACAGAAGTAATACGATAGCGACTGATCCCATCATATGTATGGTGATTTGATTAGGAACGAGGTTACCGTCCACTACCAGCTTACCTAACCAGGCCTCAAATACAAGTAAAAACAGAACGCCTACAGAAAGAACTGCATTCCATACATTACGTCGTACGCCCCACATTCCAATGATTGCGAGTACCAAAACCGGCAAGCCGCTCAATGCACCAATCAATCTGTTGATGAACTCAATCCACGTGTGTACCGGATTGAAAATAGTGTAGTCGTGTCGGTCAAATAGAATCCAATTCTCTAATGTAAACTCTTCACCAGTGGTGAAATCTGATATTGCTACCCAGAATTGGTCCTTCAATAAAATCATCTGACCCTCCTCAAAGCTCCTACCCTTCTGCCAAGTCAAGGTTTCCACATCTGTCGGGGGAATAGTGTAACCAAAGCATTGCGGCCAGTCCGGACAGCCCATTCCAGAACCTGTTGCACGTACTATTGACCCAGCCAAGATGACCAGAAAGATTAGTACTAAACTTACTGTGGCTAATCTTCGAACCAGAGGGTTGTGCTCCATCTATTGATTGTCTAAAAGAGTGGCTGTGTAAAATCCACCACCTGCTACATTAGCAACCTCAGCAATGATTTTGTTTACAGTGGTTAAGGTGCTGTCAAAACGCACAGTGGCTGTACTGTCTTCAAAGACTATATGGAAATCTGACACACCTTCGGTGGCATTTAATTTTTGTTCAATCGCACCTTTACATCCCATTACACAAGTCATGCCTGAGATAAAAAGCTCTTGTGAAGCATTTGCGACCACACTGTCTTTCACTACTTCTGTTGTAGGCAATGTGATTACCTCAGGATCAGGCGCATTACAGGCTACTACTAAGGCAAAGACAGAAAGAGCGAGTACGTAATTCTTCATAATACTGTAGTTTATAACAAAATTACGGCCGCATTGGTTTACAATGGTGTCTTTTGTCACAAATTTGCACCATGTCTAAATCACAACCCACGCACCATCCAGCGCTACCCTGGATCATGTTTATCAGTCTTGCGCTCATATGGGGTTCGAGCTTTATTCTGATGAAACGCGGTCTAACTTCGTTTACGTATACGCAAGTAGGCACCTTAAGAGTAAGCATCGCCGCATTGTTCATGGCTGTTATTGGGTTCCGGCATTTCAAGCTATTTGCACGAAAAGATTTGGTTTCACTCACCATTGTAGGATTTTTAGGCAATGCCATACCTTATGTACTCTTTCCATTAGCAGTGAATCATCTAGACAGTGGTGTCGTAGGGATTATCAACTCCCTAGTTCCTTTATTCACGGTACTGATTGGCGGATGGTTTTTTGGACATAAAGCCACAGGCACACAATGGCAAGGTGTCGCTGTTGGTCTATTAGGCGCCGTGCTGCTCATCCTACCCTTTGAAGAGATTTTAAAAGGTGGATTCGCCATAGAAGGAGAATTGGCCTATGGATTTTTCGGAGTTCTTGCTACCATGATGTACGGCACAAGCGTAAACACCCTAAAGACCAATTTACCGCACCTCAAAGCCCTCACCATCACCACGCTTAGTCTCGCTACTGCAGCACCCTTTACCATCGCATTTAGTCTTCTTAGTGGTGTTACAGAGGTCTTCAAAACCGATCCAAATGCATGGACAAACTTTGGCTACATCGCAGTTTTGGGCATCTTAGGTAGCGGTATTGCTGTTATTATCTTCAATCGCCTCATTCAAATCACCACGGCCCTATTTTCTTCCTCAGTAACCTACGCTATCCCTGTGGTGGCTATTCTTTGGGGCATCTGGGACGGTGAACATATTTTATGGAATCACCTATTAGGTCTTGGGGTGATTATTACCGGAATTTATTTAGTGAACAGACGTAAATAAAAATCCCCGCGACAAACGCCGCAGGGATTTTAAAATTTCAATGGAAGGAATTACTTATTTCCAAGTGACCTTATCTACAGTAACTGTAAAAGATTGCGGACCTGCGCTCTGTGAAATAGATTTCACAAAGGTCAATCCATTCACCTCTTGCCATGAATCATAGACCGTTGTCACAGTCATATCACCTTCAGGCCCTTCAGTCGTCTCCGTGCTCATGTGTAATAATCCAGTTGCAACATCGAAGTAATGCACAGCATCGCCGTCTGTGATTTGATACACGTCTTTACCACCCATCAAAGTCTGACCGTCAAAGGTGATGGTACTCATGTCCTCTAACCACTCCAACTCACTAATTACATATTTTGCTTCTTTCGCAGTTGAGGCCAATTCATCACCTTCAAGTGTGGCATTGCCGCGCATACCACTGCTGTTGGCCTGACCGTCTTTGTATTCAACTTTCATCAAGGTCATCCCCTGCATGCTTTGCTCAGTAACATAGTAGCTAGGGACAATTTTTTTCGTGTACATCCCTACAGCACCTGGCATACCTGGTGCAACGAGACTCATTTCTTGTTCCAATTCTTTAATCGCTTGAAAGGCCTCTGCTCCGCCAATAGCGTTGAAAAAAGCATGGACTACGGTTTCCTTTGTCACCCCTTCAGGAGTAAAGAGAAATGTTGGTGCATCGGTGGTTGCTCCGTTTGCATCGAAATATTCTACATCACCAAAGGCACTGAGCTTTCCGGCAACATCTTGTGCCTTACCTACCACCGTAATGGTCAAATGATCCGCATCCATGTACTGATTAGAAACACGTAGTACATCATCTGCAGTTACTGCTTCAAGTCTAGCTAGGTAGTTGTTGTAGTAATTCGATGGTAACCCATAGCGTGCGATGTTCAGTGCGAAGTTCGCTGCAGAAGCTGGACTCTCTAGTGAACGTCCAAAAGAACCGCTCAAACTGGCCTTTGCTGCGATAAGGTCATCCGCTGAAACAGCCTCTGTGCGCATCCTACCAATTTCGTTTAAAAATTCCGTGATTGCACTATCTGTAACCTCATTGCGAACCTTTGCAGAAGCACCAAATGTGGTATTAAGCTCATCTACTCCAAAGTTTGAGTAGGCACCATAAGTGAATGCTTTATCCTCGCGAAGATTCGTAAACAAGCGTCCTGACATACCACCACCTAAAATTTGATTAGCGACACGCAACGGCTCAATATCTGGATGACCATGTGGCAAATCAATAACATTGCCTAACCAAACCACAGACTGAACTGCGCTCGGCTTATCCACCATAACCACGCGCTGCCCACCAGGAACTTCAGTTTTCGCATATTCATGTTGAGGAACCGCTTCAGCACCCCAATTTTTTAAAGCCTTCTTTAGTTTCTTCTGAGCATCCTTTGCTGTGATATCGCCAATAATCACCATATAAGCAATATTAGGTCGGAAGTACGTATTGAAATAAGCTTTACAATCCTCAACTGTTATTGCCTCTACAGTAGCTTCAGTCATCACCTCACCGTAAGGATGTGATAACCCGTAAAGAGTTGCGCCGCGAAGATTTCCAGAAATCGCATCTGGATCATCCGCATTTGCCTGCAATCCAGATAGCATTTGTGATTTAAGTTTATCAAATTCTTCCTGCGGGAAGGTGGGGTTTAATAGAACATCTGAAAGGATGTCGACCAATTGGTCCGTATACTTACTCAAACCTCCCAGACGAATAGAAGATGCGCTCGTTCCAAAATTGGCACCCATAAAATCTACTTCTTCGTCTAAAACTGCCTTAGATCTGTTGATTGTTCCTGCGCCAATCATATCGCCAGCAATACTTACATAACCTGCTTTCCCACCTTCAACGATAGGATCTCTATCCAAAATCAACGACATTGAAATTCGTGGAAGCTTGTGGTTTTCTACCACAAATACTTTCAATCCATTTTTCAGTTCGAATTGTGCTGCAGATCCTAATTCAATGGAACGTGCAGGGGCCGGCTCAGGGGCCGTAGTGCGGTCAATAGTTACCTGCGCAGTTAATGTTGCTGCAGTAAATAGACCGATAATAGAATACAATAGTTTTCTCATGGTAGCGGTTTATTGTGCGTTAGTAGCTTGTGGTTCTTCACTTTTAGGAAGGTATTTCAACACTACTCGGTTCTCCTTAACTAAGTATGTTTGCGCCACGCGCTGAATATCTTCTCTCGTAACCTTCTGGTAACGGGCCAATTCTGTATTGATCAGATTCGCATCACCATAATACGTGTGATAATCTGCCAATGATTCAGCAATACCTGCCATCGTAGAGTTGCTTTGGATAAAGCCACTTTCCATCTGGTTCTGAATTTTCTCAAACTCACGCTCTGAAATTAATTCAGTCTGAAGTTTTGCGATCTCCTCTTCTAATGCTGGGGTCATATCATCAATCCCCTTGCCCGCATTGGCCAATGAGAATGTGATGAATGCACCACCTTGCTCCAATGTGAATGGAAAGGCAAATACCTGAAGAGCAGTCTGGTCTTGATCTACCAATCTCTTGTACATTCTTGAAGATGGACCGCCGCTAAGCACCGTAGATGCCATTTGCAACGCATATGCGTCGTCGGAAGTCTGCGGCGGCATTCTATATCCCATCATTACTGCAGGAAGTTGAATGTTATCATAAACCGTTAATGTTTTCTCACCGCCTAGCGCAGGCTCCTCTACCGTTGGTTGAACCACAGGGGTTCCTGCTGGAATGGCTCCAAAGTACGCATTCACTAATTCCTTAGTTTTTGCTACATCAATATCACCTGCAATACTTAACGTTGCGTTATTAGGTAAATAGAATTTCTTGTAAAAATTCATGAATTCATCCAATTGCGCCGCATTTAAATGATCCATGGATCCAATGGGTACCCAATTGTAAGGATGTTCGGTGTACAGATTCTTCATCATGTTTTCCAACCACGATCCATAAGGCTGGTTGTCCACGCGCTGACGTTTTTCTTCCTTCACCACTTCACGCTGTGTCTCCACACCGATCTGCTGAATATTTGCGTGCATCATGCGCTCACTTTCTAACCACAATCCTAATTCCATCTGATTGGAAGGAAGCAATTCGTAGTAAAAGGTTCTGTCTTGCGAAGTATTCGCGTTGAGCGCACCACCTGCATTGGTGACATAGCTATCGAACTCACCTCTTTCAATGTTCTCTGTGCCTTCAAAAAGAAGGTGTTCAAAAAAGTGTGCAAAACCCGTACGTTCCGGATTTTCATTCTTACTACCAACATGGTAAAGCACCGTAACTGCGGCTATAGGTGTAGTGTGATCTTCGTGCAGTATAACGTGTAGACCATTGTCCAGATCATACTCTTCAAAGGAGATATTGTTCTGAGCCTGAGCTCCACCTGCTACTAACAGGGCTCCAAATAATAAAAGGCGTTTCATGAAATAGGTTAATTTTCTGATATTCGCCCAAAGATACAAGGTGAAGCAGCGCGGCCCTAATGAAGTTCTGAGAGATTTTTTTACATCAGATTATTTTAACACTTTGTTTATCACGACTTTCTTGTATATTTGCAGCCCTTAAAAACAAGTATAATGTACGCAATTGTAGAGATAGCAGGGCTTCAATACAAAGTTGAGAAAGACCAACGCTTGTACGTAAACCGCTTGAATGTTGAGGCAGGGAAGAAAGTTAAATTCGACCGTGTCCTTCTCATTGAAGAAAAAGGTGATGTTAAAGTTGGCGCCCCAGTTATAGACGGAGCAGTAGTAGAAGCTACCGTAAACAGCGAAGTAAAAGGTGATAAAGTTCTAATCTTCAAAAAGAAGCGTAGAAAAGGTTACCAGAAGATGAACGGTCACCGTCAAATCTTTACTTCGATCACTATTAACAAAATCACTGCGAAAGCTCCAGCGAAAAAAGCTGCAGCGAAAGCAACTGAAGAAACGGAAGCAGCTCCAAAAGCAGCGGCTAAAAAACCTGCAGCAAAAAAGCCAGCAGCAAAAAAGCCAGCAGCAAAAAAAGCAGCTCCTAAGAAATCAGAAGCTAAAGCAGAAAAATAAATAAGATATGGCTCACAAGAAAGGTGTCGGTAGTTCGAAAAACGGACGTGAATCAGCAAGTAAGCGCTTGGGTATCAAAATTTTTGGTGGTCAAGAAGCAATCGCAGGGAACATCATCGTTCGCCAGCGTGGAACTAAACACAACCCAGGTGAGAACGTAGGTGTCGGAAAAGACCACACGTTATTTGCTTTGGTTGATGGTAAAGTCGTCTTCAGAAAGAAAAAAGACAACAAATCTTACGTTAGCATAGAACCTAACGCTTAAGTAACCCACAACAATTTAGAAAAGCCTGTTCATTGAACAGGCTTTTTTTTTGCTATCGATCTGCTACGTGTCGCATGAATTTACCCAACTCCTTTGCTGAGGTGTTAATAGCTCTATACCCATCTTTGAGCAAAGCAGCACCGGTAGCACCATTGTAGTGCGTCTTTGAAAAGAGCATGATTCGCATCTGTGCAGTAAAGTACTTCCCAAAACCTGGAACTCGCGATAAAAAGGAGATTGCGCGCATACGGTTTAACCAGGGATTCGCCGGGAAAAACTTAAGTTTACGTGTTTTACCTAGGCCGTTTTGCATCCATTGCAAGAGCTCGTAAAAAGTGGGATGTTCTGCCACAGCAATAATAGGCCCTTCCGTCTTTGATTGATGTGCGGCATAAACAATTGCAGCTACATCGCGTACATCCACCACACCCGAACAACCATCGGTAGCAAAAGGCAACGTCCCTTTCCATAAGCGCCTCCACAACTCTTGAGGTGCTCGATGCAAAGGCCCAATACCTAAAATCACTCCCGGCCGAATCACCGTCGTAGATAATCCCTCTTGCTGCGCACGCCACACCTGAAGCTCCGAAAAGATTTTACTTTTCGCATAAGAACCTAAACCTACCTTCTTTTTAGTTGGCTGAAAATCTTGCGGCTCTAAAAACTCAATTTGACCCAAGGGAGCATTTCCTCCCATTACAGCTATGCTAGAGATGTGAGTAAAGTGCTCTAGCGCCAATGCCTCTGCTAGGTTGAGCAACTCTGCTGTGATCTGTTCATTTTTATTTCCACCGGGGGCCGATGAATTAATATCTATGACCGCGGCAGCGTGAATGACGGAGCGAACCCTGGGGAGTTGCTCCTTTGCACAGTACTCCGAAAGCCACTCCGCTGAACCTACGCCGTAGCCTAAATCCAAATCAAGGAAATGAACCCTAGGTTGCTTGTATGCTTTTCTGGATTTTCCGTAAAATTCGGCAACACATTCAAGCTGTTCAAGAGAAGATGAGGGACGCTTCGCACACAGAATGGTGCCAGAATATGCAGGACTTTGGCCCCAACCCAATAATTCTGCGAGGAGAAAGGCGCCTAATTGGCCAGTCGCACCAGTAATCAACAATGTATTCTTAGAATCCATAGAAATGAACGTAGTGTGAAGTTAGTGGTTATTACTTTTGCAACTCAATTCTTACCTCAATGAAAAAAGGAGATATTCTAAAAGCGCTGGAAAGTGTAGGCAATAGTACAGAAAGCAATATTGTCGCAGCAGATTTGGTTCGAAATATTCAAATCTTCGGCGATGAGGTGATTGTAGACGCGGAGAGCATGAGCCCCACGCTACAAGCAAAGAAAAAGTTGGAGGTAGATATTATGAAGGCTATTCATGATCAGGTTGCTGAAAAAGCGAAAATCGTGGTCAATGTCAGCGTAAGCGAGAAGTCCAAAGAGACTGCCGCAAATGTAATCAAAGGCGCACCCATACCTGGGGTTCAAAATATTATCGCCATTGCCTCCGGGAAAGGTGGTGTTGGTAAAAGTACCGTGACCGCAAATCTCGCCATCAGTTTGCGTCAGATGGGCTTTAAAGTAGGATTGATTGATGCCGATATTTACGGGCCTTCTGCACCCTTGATGTTTGATGTACAGCATGCAAAACCCATGACCGTTCATGTGGATGGTAAATCGATGATGGGTCCGGTAGAAGCTTATGGAATCAAAATCATGTCTATAGGTTTCTTTGCAAATACGGATCAAGCGGTCGTGTGGAGAGGGCCTATGGCTACAAAAGCCTTAACCCAAATGATCCATGACACGCACTGGAACGAATTGGACTTTTTATTGATTGACTTGCCTCCTGGAACAGGTGATATTCACCTTAGTATGGTTCAAAACATGCCGGTGACGGGGGCTGTAGTGGTGAGCACCCCGCAAAAAGTTGCGCTGGCGGATGCTCGAAAGGGAGTCGCCATGTTCCATATGGATCAAATCAATGTACCTGTTTTGGGTATTCTTGAAAATATGAGCTACTTCTCTCCGCCGGAATTACCAGAGAATAAATATTATTTGTTCGGAAAAGAAGGCGCAAAGGATCTCGCGAACCAATTAGATGTACCTTTCCTCGGCGAACTTCCACTCATACAAAGCATTCGAGAAGCAGGAGATGTAGGGCGCCCTGCTGCATTGCAAGAGGGAACCAGCATCCCGTTGGCATTTGAAGAAATCGCTCGTAATATTGTAGCAGAAGTGGCACAGCGCAATGAAAACCTACCGCCAACAGAAATAGTTAGGATCACCACCATGGCCGGCTGTTCACCTAAAAAATAAATACACCACTGTGAGTGACCTGAACGAACGCATAGAAAAAGCCTTAGACGAAGTAAGACCATTCCTCGCAAATGACGGCGGGGACGTCACTTTTGAGGGCATAGATGGAACCACGGTAAAAGTGAAGTTTCATGGAGCCTGTGTGGGCTGTAAAGTCAGTGATTTCACTCTCAAAGGAGGTATTGAAACGACCATAAAAAAATATGTACCGGAAATCGACCGTGTGATAGCGGTAGATGCCTAAACCTAGAATACCATGCTGCAAATTCAGCGAATCAGACAGGAGCCGGAAGCCATTATTGAAGGCCTCAAAAAACGCGGTATCGATGCACGCGAAACTGTACATGCACTGATCGAATTAGACGCCAAGCGTCGAGCCATTCGCCATGAAATGGAAGAGAACCAACACCGTTTAAACGGTCTCTCTAAAGAAATTGGGGAACTGTTTAAGAGTGGTCGTGCGCAAGAAGCTAATGTTCTAAAAGAGGAGACTGGAACGCTTAAAGATGCTATCAAGGACCTCAGCGATAAGGTTCAGTTGATTGCAACTGAGGAGCACGAACTCCTTCTAAGTTTACCTAACATACCACACGAAAGTGTCAAAGCCGGTCGTGATGAAAATGATAATGAAGAAGTAAAGCGTGTAGGCACCATTCCTACCTTACATGAAGGCGCAAAGCCACACTGGGATCTTGCCGATCAATATGATTTGATCGATTTTGAATTGGGTGTTAAGATTACCGGTGCTGGATTCCCCGTATATAAAAATCACGGTGCTCGCTTGCAACGTGCAATGATCAATTTCTTCCTTGACGAAAATAGAGCAGCGGGTTACACGGAATACCAAGTGCCTCATTTCGTAAATGCAGCATCTGGATATGGCACAGGACAGCTTCCTGACAAAGAGGGGCAGATGTATGAAATGCCTTTAGATGGGCTATATGCTATTCCTACCGCAGAAGTGCCCGTGACGAACATGTTCCGTGACGAAATTGTCAACGCTAAAAATTTTCCCATTAAAAGTACAGGCTATACGCCATGCTTTAGACGTGAGGCAGGCTCTTACGGAAAAGATGTCAGAGGGCTGAACCGTTTGCACCAATTTGATAAAGTAGAAATAGTCAGTATTACTCACCCTGAGCAGAGCTACAAGCTACTGGATGAAATGGTCGCGCATGTTGCCGGACTCCTTGATAAGCTTGAATTGCCGTACCGAATTTTACGTCTCTGTGGCGGCGATGCAGGTTTCACCTCCGCACTGACGTATGATTTTGAGGTATATAGTGCGGCACAGGAGCGTTGGCTTGAAGTAAGTAGTGTCTCAAATTTTGAAACCTTCCAAGCGAACCGTTTGAAATTGCGCTTCAAAGATGAAGAGGGCAAGAGCCAATTGTGTCATACGCTCAACGGTTCTGCTATGGCCCTTCCTCGAGTACTGGCCGCGCTTTTAGAGAATCACCAACAAGAAGATGGCATCCATATTCCTGCAGCACTGGTTCCCTATACCGGATTTGACAAAATCGCTTAATCCATGCGAAAACTGCTTTTGTTTTGCACGTTAAGTCTCTTTGTTATCAGTTGTGCAAAGGAGCCCTGGCAAATCGAAATGGGCAGCCGTTTAGATTCTATGATTGTTTTGGCCAAAAGCCATGAAAAAGTTATTTCCAGTACTGATAAAGAGCAAGTCGCTAAAGCTGCGGAAGTTTTGGGTACACACCAGATTTTCTTCTTAGAACAATTGGATGAAATGGCTCGTCTTAACGTACCTAAGCGCATGTATACAGGTCCACTTGAGACCATGAAAAACTGCGCCAAATATCTAAATCGCGTTCAAACTGCCAAGGATTTGCGTCCGGAAAAAAACCGCGAACGGCTGTCCTACTTGCGGCATGATGTACTCAACGGCCATCTCGATAGTACTACGGCAATTCAATATTATAACCAAGAAGCGATGTCGTTACGAGATCTAGACCGTACGATAAACAAAAGCTACGGTGGTTGTTTTACTTGCCTTCGGGAATACGACGCCTTGGTGCTGAAATTGGACTCCTTAAAAGGCTTTATCTTGGAGCCCGATGCGATTCATTAGATTACTTTTTATTTTTCTTTTACCCCTTTTTAGTTTGGGGCAAAACGATCTGTCGGTCTGCGACAGTTTATTGCTCAAAAGGCAGTTTGAAGCGGCGGCGGATTGTCTTGAAGGCCTGCATTCGAAAAATCCGGTGGGACCTGTTTATGAAAAACTACTGGAGACCTACCTGGTGTTAGAGGATACCGCTAAGGTTTTTAAATTGGCCCGGAAACAAAGTAAGACTTATGGGCAATCTAAGCCTGTTTACTATGTCGACTACTGGCACTTTAGCCAAACTCTTGGGAAGCGCGGTCCAGATTTCAGTGTGCTCGAAAACATCACTGAAAGCAATCCTTTCACCGTTCGATCAAGCGCCCAACAACTGGAAAAGTACAACTATATTGAAGAAGCTATTGCGCTGTACCTGATTGCCGAAGCTATTCAGCCAAATGTCCGCACCGCCTTTGAAAGAGGACAATTGCACGCACAACTAGGACAGTACGAAGCACAGTATGAAGCCTATCTTCTGGCAGCCAGACAGAACAGCGGCTATCTTAGTAGTATTAAAATGCGCATGGCCAATAACCTGAGCAAGGATCCTGATGGCGTCCACAATTCAGCCATCAAGAAAGTCCTCTATGCCGCGGTTAAAAAAGGATCAGACCCTCTTGTTGAGCAGTTGTTACTTTTTGTCCTGAGGCAGGAAGGTAGTTTTGACCGTGCCTTCACCTTCATGCGTTCTAAATACGACGGCAACGCTTCCATTCAACCCTTTTTACAAGTAATGCGCGAGGCGCGCGAGGCAAATGATGATGAAACAGCAGTTGCCATTGGTCAATTCTTATTAACGCAAAAGACCGCTTTAATGCAGCAACGCGGGACCAACACTGTGCTCCTTGAATTAGGTAAATGCTACGAAAAAACTAAAAATTTCGAGGCCATTTTTATGCTATCGAATCAATATCCATTAGGTGTTTGTGAAGCTTGTTTTGAATGGGAACGCTACCGTGCAACTTTTCTCTTTGAACAGGATAAGATGCCAACGGATAGCCTTCAATCGTTGCTACACTATGAATCCAATTTGAATCAACTGCGCGAGCGCTACCCTCGAAAATTTCAACGTGGCCTTACCTATTTAAGCCAAGGCGAAGCAAATCTCCGACTGGGTTATTTTGATGATGCCCTCATGGAATTCGCAAGGGCGGAAACGCTACTCGAAGATTCAGACGAAGGCGATGTAGCGCGATTGCAAAAAGCGATGTGTGCCTTTTACGGTGGTGATATTCAGTGGGCGAAGACTCAACTTGAAGTCCTTTTACAGAGCTCCAGTAAATCCATTGCAAATGATGCATTAGAAAATGCGTTAATGATAAGTGCCAATTCTGTTGAAGACACTTTGATGGAAGGGCTCAGACTCATTCGTGTTCCCATGCTTCTGGAAGCACAAGGAAAAACGACTAAAGCCATTGAAAAATATGAAGCGTTGAAAAACGTCTTGATTGCTCATGAGCTCTACGATGATCTTTGTTTAAAGTTGGGCAAGATTTACCTGGAAGCTGCGCAATGGGAAGCTGCGCTTGCCGAATTTTTACTTGTGGAACAAGCCGCCGGGGAAGGCATGTGGAAGGAAGACGCGCTCTTTTACGCTGCCAAATGTCGCTTCGAACTAGGTCAAACTGAAGCTCAGTTGGCCTTAGAGACTTATTTACTAAACTACCCTGCCGGATTATATTTTGAACAAGCTAGAATCATGTATCGTACCTTAGCGCTATGAGTCAACACATTTATAATGTTACCATTGTTGTCGACAGCAGCATTGAATCGAAATGGAAGCAATGGATGATGAAGGAGCATATTCCCGAGGTCATGGATACCGGGATGTTTAGAAGTTTTCTTTTTACACAGGTCTTTCCCGAGCAGGAACAGGATAACCCCAGCTACAGTATACAGTACCGGGCTGCAGATCTTGAAAGTATTAAACTGTACATGCAGATGTACGGACCCGAACTGCGGAAGAAAACGGAAAAAGCTTGGGGGACTCACGCACTTGCCTTCAGAACTATTCTTGAGGTGATCGACGAAAAATAATGACGACAACACAACGCATTTTCACACTTGAGAACGGTCTTCAATGTTCGTTTCAGGCACAACGTAGCAGTGTGGCACACGTGGTGGTGGCTATACGCGCTGGAGCTAGAGATGAATTGGACCACCAACAAGGTCTAGCCCATTTTCTTGAGCACAATCTGTTCAAAGGCACATCCAAAAGAAAGGCTTACCACATCCTTTCGAGATTAGACGATGTAGGTGGAGAATTGAATGCCTACACTACGAAAGAGGAAACCATTATTCATGCTAGTTTTTTAAAAACAGATTTTCGAAGAGCGCTGGAACTGCTTTACGATGTGCTGGCAAACAGCACCTTCCCTGAAAAAGAATTAGAAAAGGAAAAGGAAGTCATTAAAGATGAAATTTCCAGTTATAAAGACGCGCCTGGAGAAAGTATTTTCGACGATTTCGAAGATCATATTTTCAGAGGTGATCCGTTGGGAAGAAACATCCTGGGTACACCAGAAAGTGTGGATCAATTAACACGTGCTGATATTCTAGAATTTCAATCGCGCACCTATACCGCGGATCGCATTAAATTAGCTGTCGTAGGACCCTTTGGTAGTGAACGCGTTGAGCGCACTGTGGCTGAACTTTTTGCCGGCTTTCAGTTCGCCGATTCGAATTGGGAAAATACATTTAAAGGCGAGGGGCAACCCGATCGCGTCGTAGAGAATCTTGCGCAATTTCAGGATCATTACATGGTGGGATGGCGGACCTGTGGCATTCACGGCCACGATCGCCGCAGCCTATCTCTTTTAAATAATATTCTTGGCGGACCTGCCATGAACAGTAGGCTTGGTTTAAATATCAGAGAAAAGCACGGCATTGCCTACAATATTGAAAGTTACCTCAACCTCTACAGCGATGTGGGGATGATGGGCATATACCTAGGATGCGATCCACAACAAACAGAAAAAGCCGCCGTTCTAGTAGCCAAGGAAGTCGCGAAACTGCGGGAAACAAAGCTGGGCACCTTGCAATTGAGTAAAGCGAAAAAGCAATTTTTAGGTCAAATGGCCATGAGCGAAGACAACGGACTTAATTCAGCCGTTGGTGCGGCTCGTGCTCTTTTACACTTCGGCCGGGTGAACGATTTTGAAACGGTTGCCTCGAAGATACAAGCCATTACAGCTGAACAGCTCCAAGATGTAGCTAACGCCTATCTCGTTCCGGATAAAGCGTTTGAACTGATTTACAAAAAACAATAATTCATGGAGTTCCTTAGCGACGATCTTCAAGAATACATCAGTGCTCACACTACTAAAGCACCCAAATATTTGGATGAATTGGAGCGCGAAACTTGGGTAAAAGTAATCATGCCTAGAATGCTTAGCGGGCACGTTCAAGGACAAATCCTGAAACAATTTTCGTTAATGAAGCGCCCAAAATACCTTTTGGAAGTAGGTACATTTACTGGATATGCATCTCATTTTTTAGTCGCCGGACTGCAAGATGAAGGGGAGTTTCATGCCGTTGAAATCAATGAAGAATTAGAACCCATCATCAAGAAATATTGGGCCAAGCATCCAAAATTCAATCAAATGAACCTTCATATTGGTCCTGCTTCCAAGGTGCTAAAAGCAGTACAAAGGCCGTGGGACCTCATCTTTTTAGATGCGGATAAAGCTGGTCTTTTGGACTATTACGAACTTTTAGTTCCATTAATGGAGTCTAATTCAATTATGCTGATAGACAACATTTTGTGGAGCGGAAAAGTCACTCAACCGGTTGCTAAAAATGATAAGGACACCAAAGCAATTTTAGCGCTGAATCGACATGTTGCAGAAGATCCAAGAGTAGAACAAGTCATTCTTAGTGCAAGAGATGGAATTATGATGGTACGGAAAGTTTAAATTATTGTATTCATTGCGTATCTTGTTCGGGTAAAAAATTACTTCAAAGAAACATTATGAAAAAAGTTCTACTCCTTGCTGCGGTAGCTTTTGGTTTTAACGCAATGGGTCAAGACGCTGCGAGTGCGCGTTTGATGCAAGCAGAATTACCAGTTTCAACCGCTGCTAAAGAAAAAATTGAAGACATCATGCTCAAAAGAGGTGGTGCCGTAGACGACCTCTACGATTATACAGATTTCTTGTACCAGTACTACAGTTCAGACATGACACTAGGTGCTATTACAACGACACCTGATTCATCAACGGTTATCGTTTATTCTGACGGTTCAACCGGAAACTCGTACAACCACGCAGTGGGTGCTACCTATGACTTCAACTATTACGGTTGGGGTGATAATGAGTTTGACGAAGACGATCAAGTTACTATTGACTCATTATTCGTCATCGGTGGATATGATATCTTTAATGGTAATAATTCGGATAAAATTCGTTTCACCATTTTCAAAGGTGCCAACGGCTTTTCATCGCCATTCTCAGGTGTACAATACAACGCAGCGACTTTTGCTGCTTTAGATCCTACCGTACAACCAACGGCGAAGACTATGGCGTATGCTGGAGATTCTGATGGTGGTGTAGCTGGTGGCGTAAGCGCAACTACAACTACTGTAATTGACTACAACTTAAGCACAGCGGATAGCGGTGTTGCAGTAGTTGGTGTTGAAGTACCTAATGGTGGTTTCTCTCTTATGGGAGATGAGTTATTGGGTATTTTCATTCAGTACATTCCAGGTGGCTTAACTGCAACAGATACCATCGATTACTCTAACAACACCGGTGATATCAATCCTTTCTACTTTTACTACTACAGAGAAGGAAACACCTCTGCTCCTCAAGGTTACTTTATCCAAGATTTCGATAGTACTTCAACGAACTGTTCGAACTTCTTATTCTCTGAGACGCGTTACGCGGCTTGGACGGGAACTTCTTCTTGGAGAAACGATCAGACCAGCATCAATATGAGCTTCTCTCACCTAATTTCATTACGTGCTAGCGGTACTTCATCTGTAGGTGTTGATGAACTAGCAGGTACTGAGGTGTCGGTTTTCCCTAATCCATCTAACGGTGTTGTAAATGTATCTTTGAATGCAAATACTGCAGCTACAGTAACTGTAGTTGATGTTTTAGGTCAAGTGGTTTACCGTTCGAACGAAAACTTCGTAGCAGGTGAGCGCAAAATGATCAACTTGAGCAGCAGCGCGAAAGGAATGTACATCATCACTGTAGAAGGTGAGAATGTAAACACTGTAGAGCGTATCTCTATCAAGTAACCTCATTCGCTTAACATACAAAACCCAAAAGCCCGGATGCGCATGCATCCGGGCTTTTACTTTTAAACTAAAACCGTTTTTATTTTCTCAGCGCGGTACGCACCTGTTTAAAGAGTTTGCTCTTAAACACATAATCTTCTACATCAGCATTGGTGCTGCCCAATACTTGATCGTTTGTTCCTTCCCATACTTTATGGCCTTCCTTCATAAAAACTACATGATCCCCAATTTCTAAAACCGAATTCATATCGTGGGTATTTACAATGGTGGTCATTCCAAACTCATGGGTAATCTCTTGAATAAGTTGATCGATCACTATGGCCGTTTCTGGGTCCAACCCAGAGTTGGGTTCGTCACAAAACAGGTAATTAGGATTCATTGATATTGCACGAGCAATAGATACGCGCTTCTGCATACCACCGCTAATTTCACTGGGAAACAACTCATCCGCGCCTTCTAAACGTACGCGGTCCATCACAAACTTTACACGTGCGTCTTTTTCATGTTCTGTCATCGAAGAGAACATCTCTAAAGGGAATCGTATATTTTCTGCCACCGACATGCTATCAAAGAGGGCTCCGCCTTGAAAGACCATACCAATCTCCTGGCGCAACGTTTTGCGGCGTTGCTTCGACATTTCACCAAGGACTTCATCCCCGTAATGAATGCTACCACTATCCGGCTCAAATAGACCCAAGATGGTTTTGAGAAAGACGGTTTTACCGGAACCGGACCGACCAATGATTAGATTGGTTTTGCCGGGATAAAAATCTACATCCACACCTTTTAAGACGTGATTCTCACCAAAACTCTTAACGATGCCCTTTGCTTGTATCATGAAGTAAGGATGAGATCAGTGAGTAAATAATTGGCCAAAATTATAGCAAGGCAAGAGCGTACTACTGCATTCGTACTAGCTACACCAACTTCAACCGCTCCACCTTTGACGGTATAACCACTGTATGCGCTAACTGAACCAATAATAAAAGCAAAGACTATAGTCTTGATGAGGGCATAAAATGCATTTTCGAAAGGGATAAACTCTAATCTGTATCCCATAACACTTTCCTCAAACGGAACTAATCCTAACAAATCACCTGCCATTGCACCGCCCCAAAGCCCTAAAAACAATGACATGATGATGAGAATAGGATTGAAGATTAATTGGGCGACAATCTTCGGAAGAATTAAAAAACTTGCGCTATTTACACCCATAACCTCAAGCGCATCAATCTGCTCACTCACGCGCATGGTCCCTAAACTCGAAGCTACATTTGAACCTACTTTCCCGGCGAGAATTAAACTCACCACTGTCGGGCTAAACTCTAGCGTTATAGATTCACGCGTTGCCATCGCAATATAATAGGTGGGTATAAGCGGATCATCACTCAACTGAAAGGCAGTTTGAATAGTTACAACACCTCCCATGAATACAGAAAGAATCACAACAATGCCTATGGAGTCCAAACCGAGCAACTGAATCTCTTTCACCAAGGCGCGGTAAAAAAGTTTCCATCGGTCCGGGCGCCGAAAGACTTTCGTCATTAAAAGCGCATAAGCACCAATTCCTTCAAAAAAGTTCGTGATCATATGGCTAATTTACAGTTTCTTTGAAGGAGAAACTCATTCCTATGAAGCAATTTATCGCGATTTGTTTGGTCTTTGCCGGCCTACTTTTAAGCAGTTGTGGGAGCGCAAGAGATTGTGACTGTCCATCGTTCTCTCAACAGATTGAATCTCAAAGTGCAAAGGGTTAATGGCCCAATTTGATGAACTCCTTCCCTATCTGCCTGAAGGTGATTACGAGCCCCTCTTTTCAAAATGGCTTGAAGGTGTAAATTATCAAATCGCGATTTCGAGGCCGCGAAAATCTAAACTAGGAGACTTCCGTCCGCCGCGTCTAGGGCAAATCGCTCGCATTACAATGAATGCGGACTTAGGCCCCTTTCAATTTTTAACGACACTAACTCATGAAATCGCGCATTTGATTGCTTGGGAAAAATACGGTCGTCGTGCTGCACCGCACGGTAAGGAATGGAAGGCTGTCTTTCGCGAAATGCTTATAGAATTGGCCCAGCATCAAGCTTGGCCTGAAAGCTACACACAGGCCCTATTAAAGCATGCGAAAAGCCCAAAGGCCGCCGTGGGCGCTGATCCGCAGCTCCAACAAACCTTATTAGGTTTAGATGAATCAACGGACCTTTTGCTCCAAAGCTTAAGGGTAGGAGAGAAATTCACCTTCAAAGAGCGACACTTCCGGTACGATGAAAGACGGCGGACTCGAGCACTGGTCACGGAACTAGGTACGAAAAAGCAATACACCATACCGCTGGTTGCCCGCGTGGAGCGTATAGATTAGTTACCTTTGCGCTAAAGTTTTGGCGCACATGGCGAAGAATATCTTTTCAACGAACTATACTTTAGGAATTCTAGGCGGTGGCCAATTGGGCAAAATGATGCTCTACACCACCCGCAAATTTGACATCCGCACGAAAGTGCTCGATCCCTCTCCCGACGCCCCAGCACAGTTTGGAGCCAACGAATTTCAAGTAGGCTCCCTTCAAGATTACGACACCGTCATGGCATTTGCTGCCGATTGTGATACCGTATGTATTGAAATTGAGGCCGTCAACGTACAAGCGTTGAGAGACCTACGCGCCCAAGGCAAGAAGGTCCATCCGAACCCGGATAGCCTTGAGCTCATCCAGGACAAGACCAAGCAAAAACAATTCTATGCCGACCACAACATCCCCACCTCACGTTTTGAGATGGTGGCTGGCAAGGCCGAATTTAATGCCGCTCGCGACCGTTGGCCCATCCCATTTGTTTGGAAGGCGGCTACTGGTGGCTATGACGGCTTTGGCGTGGTGGTTTGCCGCAGCGAAGAAGATGTACAACATATCCCAGACGCCCCGGGCATGCTCGAAGCGTTTGTCGACTTTGAACTTGAAGTAAGTGTGATTGTCGCCCGCAACGAAAGTGGCGAGGTGAAGACCTTCCCTGTGGCAGATCAAGAATTCCACCCTACGGCCAACCAAGTAGAATACGTACTCTGCCCTACCGTTTTAGACGAAACAATGCAGCAAAAGGCCAATGATATTGCCATTCGCACTGCGGAAGCCTACGACATCTGCGGCCTACTCGCTGTAGAATTGTTCGTTACTGCCGACGGAGAGATTTTAGTCAACGAAGTAGCCCCACGTCCGCACAATAGTGGACACCACACCATTGAAGCTTGTTACACGAGCCAATTTGAACAGCACGTTCGCGCCGTCCTCGACCTACCCTTAGGTTCTACCGAGCTCAAAGCAGCGGGCGTGATGGCAAACCTAGTCGGTGCAGAAGGATATAGCGGTGATGTAGTGTATCAGGGGTACGACGAGTTGCTCGGAGAGCCAGGGGTAAACATCCACATTTACGGCAAGGCGCAAACACGTCCTTTCCGTAAAATGGGACACGTCACGGTAG
>JAHEKP010000012.1 GCA_024638285.1 Cryomorphaceae bacterium | reverse complement strand
CCGACGGTAACCCGAATACACACGCTTTTGTTACTTCACCGGAAATGGTTGCAGCTATCGCAATCTCTGGTAAACTAGATTTTAACCCGGTTACGGATACGTTGACCAACTCCAATGGTGATGAAGTGAAATTGGCAGAGCCAACAGGTCAAGAGTTACCAAGCAAAGGCTTCGCAGTAGAAGATAACGGATACCAAGCTCCTGCGTCTGACGGTTCAGGTGTAGAAGTGGTAGTGAGCCCAGATTCACAACGTCTACAGTTGTTGAGCCCATTCGCTCCATGGGACGGTGCCAACATCGAAGGTGCCAAGCTGTTAATCAAAGCCTTAGGTAAGTGTACTACGGATCACATCTCTATGGCAGGTCCTTGGTTGCGCTACCGTGGACACTTAGATAACATTTCAAACAACTGTTTGATCGGTGCAGTAAACGCTTATACCAAAGAGACCAACGCTGTGACGAACCAACTTGACGGTTCAGTGGATGAGGTACCTAACGTAGCTCGTGCCTACAAAGCGGCAGGTGTTCCTACGATCGTTGTGGGTGATCACAACTACGGTGAGGGTTCTTCTCGTGAGCACGCGGCAATGGAGCCACGTCACCTAGGCGTTCGCGCAGTGATTGTGAAATCATTCGCTCGTATCCACGAAACGAACTTGAAAAAACAAGGTATGTTGGGTCTGACTTTTGCCAAGGAAGCAGATTACGATTGTATTCTAGCTAACGACACATTCAACTTTACGGATCTCGCTGAATTTGCCCCTGGTAAGCAGTTAAATCTTGAAGTGGTGCACGCTGACGGTTCAGTGGATAACATTAAGTTAAATCACACCTACAATGCTCAGCAGATTGATTGGTTCAAGGCCGGCTCTGCTTTGAATTTGATTAAGACGCAGAACAAGGCATAACGTTTAGTGCTTTAACTAGTGTTCAACAAAAAGCCCGGCGCATTCCAATGCGCCGGGCTTTTTTTATCCTATCTACCGCTGGGGCAGTATTATTTCATGAGGTATCCCACTTTTAAACCAAAGTTCCAAACGTATGGTGCCAAGTCGGTACCAATACCGCCGCTGAAACCATAATTTGAATAGTTCCAATAGGCTTGTTTAGTGGTGAAACCATAGCCGAATCCTGCAGAATATTCGACCATCAACTGTTCAGATAATACCAACTGGTTCCCAAATTCGAGCATCGCAGCTCCTGCAAAAGCACTCTCACGAGTGGTGGGGTACATAAAGGTTACTGGATCCGGTGGATGATCGTAATCAATGCGGTCGTAATTAAAAGTGGTAATCATTAGGTTAGGTTTGATGTACGAGCCTCTCATGATGTGTCCATAGCGCATGCGTTGCATGTAGAAATTAGGACTTCTTTTAAACTTAAAACCAGTATAAAGGCCTGCTCCCATTGCACGTTCTGGATCATTCCAACCGTTTTGGTTTTCATAACCTGCACCTACAAATAAAGCGCCTGCTTCCCAAGAGCTCGATGGATTAATGGCCTCCTCGTAAACAATGAACATGTAGTTTTGACTGATCGCTCCAATGTCCAGCTTGATCCCATGTCGACGTTGGTTTGCGTAAATACGCTCATCATCCATCATGGTTTTACTCAAGTCCATTACGCGACCACTTTCAAAAATGATTTTGCTCAAGTAATCCTTTTCGATACTGAAGGTTGCGGAATTCACTGGCGACCCATACTCTCGATACTTAATGTAATCTGGATTAACTTCAATGATGGTTACTTCGTCGATTGTTTTGTCCTTGTAAATAATCATATCCTGTGCTGCCACTTCTAAGAAAGCAACGGTGCAGGCCAGGATAAGTAATATTTTTTTCATGGCTAAATTTAATTTCATCTCTCTACTTCAAATATAATGCCGTTTCGCGTTGTAAATTGGTCGAGCGATGAAATTCACAAAAACACAACGTGGCTGGGCCATGTACGATTGGGCCAATTCGGTCTATTCCCTGGTCATAAGTACCGTTTTGTTTCCGTTGTACTATGAGGCGGTCACTAAGAACGAAACGAATGAAGTTTTGTTTTTAGGACGTATGTGGGAGAATACGGTAGTCTATAGTTATGTTATCGCAGCGTCGTATTTAACCATTTCCGTATTATCGCCTTATCTCGCCGCGATGGCAGATCGTACTGGTCGCCGCAAAGTATTTATGCGAACCTTCATGATTTTGGGTGCCTTGAGTACCTCTTGTATGGGTTTGTTTACTGCTGCTAACCCCTGGCTGGGGCTTTATCTAGCCTTTCTAGCGAGTGTTGGATTTACCGGATCTATTGTCTTCTACAATAGTTTCTTACCGGTCATTGCTCCTGCTGAGATGCAAGACAGATTATCTGCGCGAGGATTTTCCTTGGGCTATTTTGGGAGTGCATTGTTGCTTATTTTGTGTCTTATACTAGTACAGATGCCACAAATTTTCGGTTTTGCGGATGAAGGTATTGCTTCTAGATTCTCATTCCTAGTTACCGGAATTTGGTGGTTAGGGTTTGGGCTTCCCGCAATCAATAAATTGCCCCAAGATGAAGTGAAAGATTATTTTGAAGGGAAATTGTTCTGGAAGAGTTGGAGGGAGCTATTGCTTGTCTTTAAAGAGTTTCGTGGAATTAAATCGCTTCGTATTTTTCTTGGAGGCTTTTTCTGGTACAGCGTAGGGATGCAAACCATTATACTGCTTGCGGCGGTTTTTGGGTCAAAGGTTTTAGATCTAGAATCCTCACAGCTTATTATGACCATTTTGATCATTCAATTCGTTGCTATAGCCGGTTCCGCAGTTTTTGCACGCTTAAGCGAACGAACAACCAATGTATTTGCCATCAAAGTGGGCGTTGCAATCTGGATGATGTTGTGTTTTGCAGCCTATTTCGTCCAAACTGCAAACCAATTTTATATTGTCGGCGGGGTGCTTGGTTTTGTCATGGGTGCCGTTCAAAGTTTATCGCGTTCTACGTACAGTAAGATGCTTCCGGAAACGGAAGACCACACGACGTACTTTAGTTTTTATGACGTCATGGAAAAATTGGCCACAACTTTTGGAATGTTCAGTATAGGCATTCTTGAGGCGTTGACCGGCGATCTTAGAAATTCAGCACTCGCACTCACTGTATTTTTTGCAATAGGTCTAGTCCAGATTTTCAGGCTTAGAGGACTCGAGAAGAAAAGCGCCGTTAATTCGAATTAGCGTTTCTCCAAAGAATTCATCTACTTCCTTACCCTGGTACAACCCTTTCAAGGTTATATAGCCTTTGGTGGGCCATAAGCTTTGGTCAGAGGTGTCCTTTGTCACTATAATTCCATGAGGTAAGGTGATGCTTTTGCGCTCCGCACTTTGAATGGTATCCGACAGTTGAACAACAGTACCGGCTTCCCATTCGTAGTCCATTAATAGGCCTGCAAATCCATCTGCGCTGCCCTCGAAAACAGGCTGTTGTTCCATTGCTTTTTCGGGTGATCTGAAATATTGATAGAGACCAATAGACAGCGCTCCGGCAACAAAGAAAGACAGGGTAATGAGCACTTTCTTCATAATGTAGGTTTAGCTTCGTACCTGACCGATGTAATTGCTCGGAGTAATCTGTTTAAGCTCGGATTTCACGGTACTGTTTACGTCCAAGGTATCAATAAAATCAGCGATGCTTGATGCAGTTATAGCACTATTTGTGCGGGTTAGAGCCTTGAGCGCTTCATAAGGTTTGGGATAGCCCTCTCTGCGCAGGATGTTCTGGATGGCTTCCGCAACTACGGCCCAATTCGCTTCTAGATCTGCAGCAATCTTACCCTCATTCACTAAAAGTTTGCCCAATCCCTTGTTCATAGAGGCTATGGCGATCAGAAGGTGACCAAATGGAACACCTACATTACGCAGAACCGTAGAATCTGTAAGGTCACGTTGTAAGCGCGAGATCGGTAGTTTTCCAGCGAGGTGCTCGAACAGTGCATTAGCAAGGCCTAGGTTCCCTTCTGCATTTTCAAAATCAATAGGATTTACTTTGTGGGGCATGGCAGAGGATCCTACCTCACCGGCTTTGATTTTTTGTTTGAAGTAATCCATACTCACGTAGGTCCAAACGTCACGGCAAAGGTCTATGAAGATATTGTCAATGCGTTTCAGGGCATCGAACTGTGCAGCAATGTTATCGTAATGTTCGATCTGCGTCGTAGGATAGCTGCGTTGCAATCCTAGATGGTTGCTTACAAAAGCATCTCCCCAACTGTGCCAATCGCGTCCTGGATAAGCGACAGTATGTGCATTAAAGTTACCCGTTGCTCCTCCGAACTTTGCGCTATGCGGTACCGCTTTCAGTTGCGCCAGCTGTCCACGAAGACGTGTCGAAAACACCTTGAATTCTTTTCCTAGTGTAGTGGGTGATGCAGGTTGACCGTGTGTGCGCGCGAGAAGAGGAATGGCTTCCCAAGCCTTTGCGCTGGTCTCAATAGCTTCAATAAGCGCTTCTATAGAAGGGCAGATGACCTCTTCGAGCGCTTCTTTTACGGATAATGGAACGGATGTGTTATTGATGTCTTGTGAAGTCAGTCCAAAGTGGATGAACTCTTGAAATTTGCTCAAGCCTAGGTTTTCAAATGCTTCTTTGATGAAGTATTCCACCGCTTTTACATCATGGTTCGTGACCTTTTCAATGTCTTTTATTTTTTGCGCATCTTCCGTGCTGAAGTTTTTATAGATCGCTCGCAAGGCGTCAAAATGCTTGTGGTCTACCCCGGTGAGTTGAGGTAAGTCGCTTTCACACAGGGCTATAAAGTATTCGATTTCAACCCGAACTCGATATTTAATCAGTGCGAATTCCGAAAAGTACTGACTTAGAGCTTCGGTTTTCGAAGCATATCGACCGTCAACGGGTGTGATGGCATGTAAAGCTGTAGACATTGCAAGGCTATTAAAACGCAAAATTAACGGAGTTGACCGCGTTTTCCTAATTCTATGACCTCAAGGTTTGTGACTTTTCCTTTTTCGTTCCCTTCTTGGACCAATTCGAACCTAAGCATAGTACGCATCTTGTGAAAACCGTGGATTCCCGCCGCACCTGGGTTCATATGTAAACAATCAATGTGCTTATCGTGAACTACCTTCAAGATATGACTGTGTCCGCATATAAACACATCGGGCTTTTCCTTCTTTAGGTCTTCACGGGTCCTGTTATTGTAGCGAGGAGGATATCCGCCAATGTGTGTGATCCAGACTTTTACACCATTTAATACGAACTTTTGGTGCAGAGGATAGCGGCTTCGCATGGTGTGGTCGTCGATGTTCCCATAAACGGCAATTAAGGGTTTTCCCAATGCTTCAAGCGCATCCATCCCTTCGTGCGCTCCAATATCTCCAGCATGCCAGATCATGTCCACTCCGGCCGCAAAATCAAGGATTCTGTCGTCCATGTGACTGTGCGTATCAGAGAGTAATAGGATTTTTGTCCTTTTGGTTGTCACAAGCGTACCTTTGGCGTGAATATTAGTCAAATGTAATGCGTACACTCTTGAGATTGGCCTACGACGGTGCTCCCTTTTGCGGTTGGCAAATTCAGCCAAAGGACCGCACGGTTCAAGGAGATCTCGATGATGCCCTGAGCAAACTTTTGCGTCAGCCCATTCAGACCATGGGGGCGGGTAGGACGGATACAGGGGTGCATGCGAAAGAAATGTTTGTACATTTTGATTGGTCACCGGAATTGGGAGAAGGAGTACTAAATATGGACCAATTGGTTCATCGTCTTAATAGATTTCTAGATCCCGCAATTCGCATTCATGAGGCGCGTGAAGTGCCTTACGACTGGCACGCACGTTTCGATGCAACTGCACGCAGCTACGAATATATCCTCTGCGCTACCGGCTCGCCATTTTGGCGCAAAAATGCGTGGATGATCGAGCGCTTGCCTGATCTTGTAAAAATGAATGAAGCTTCAAAATCACTTCTTGAGGAAATGGATTTCGCAAGTTTCTGTAAAGCCGGATCCGATAATAAAACCACCATTTGTGATGTAACCCGCGCTGAATGGATATTGGAAGGCGATGTATTGGTTTTTCACATTACTGCCGATCGATTCCTCCGTAATATGGTTCGCGCCATCGTTGGGTCCCTCTATGAGGTTGGGCGCGGTAAATGGTCCGTGGACGATTTTAAAGCACGTATGGCACAAAAAAATAGAGGTGCCATGGGAACAAGTGCACCTGCACAAGGCTTATACCTAACACAAGTAACTTATAACAACCTCTAGCATGTCTAAAGTAGGCGGGAAGGCGTTCGATATTAAACTGTTCACTCAGGTCATGGCTTACGCCCGTCCTTATCAAGCATTGTTTTGGGGTTCCATAGTGCTGACGGTAGTTCTTGGTGCCCTGGGTACCGCGCGTCCCATCATCACCAAGATGATTATCGATGATGCTATCTTGGCTTTAGACGGTCCTTATTTGGTGAATTTAAGCCTGTGGTTAGTGGGTTTGCTCGTACTGGAAAGTTTGGGCCAATTTGGTTTTATGTATGCTGCAAACTGGCTGGGTCAGAGCATTATCAAAGACATTCGGATTGAGCTTTACGACAAATTACAATCGTTCAAACTGGGGTTCTATGACCGCACACCCATAGGTCAATTGGTCACTCGCGTGGTTTCGGATATTGAAACCATAGCTCAAATCTTTTCGCAAGGTATTCTTGTGATTTTTGGTGATCTCTTTCGCATTCTAGTCATGTTAATCGCGATGTTTTTTTATTTCGATCCCATTCTGGTACTTATTAGTTTGTCAATTATACCGGTACTTTTTATTGCGACGCGCTGGTTTCAGCGCGGCATTAAAGGTGCATTCCAACGGGTCCGTTCGGAAGTGTCGAACCTCAATACCTTCGTTCAAGAACATTTAGGAGGAATGAATGTGGTTCAAGCTTTTGGACGCGAACAGCAAGAAGCGCAGAAATTTAGGACCATCAATGGGAGGCACCGTGATGCGAATATTGACAGCATTTTCTACTATGCGTTATTCTTTCCTATCATTGAAGTACTTAGTGCCATCTCTATTGGACTTGCCGTTTGGTACGGCGGTATGAACGCTGCTCAGGGCGGTGCGGTTACAGTAGGGGAGCTGACTGCGATGATCATCTTTATTGGTATGTTGTTTCGTCCTCTACGTCAACTCGCAGACCGATTCAATACTTTGCAAATGGGTATGGTTGCTTCAGAGCGCGTGCTCAAACTTCTTGGAAGTGATCATGAGCGCGAGGCGAACGGCACCAAACGCTTGCGTCCACTGAAGGGGGCTATTGCGTTTGAATCCGTACATTTTCATTACAATGAGGGTGAACCTATACTGCACGATGTAAGTTTTGAGGTAGCGCCTGGTGAGACTGTCGCAGTAGTAGGAGCAACGGGAGCTGGAAAGAGCACCATTATTTCTATTCTCATGGGCTTTTATCCCTACGCGAAAGGTCGCGTGCAAATAGATGGGGAAGAGCTTAAGGAATTGGATTTGCATGATTTACGTCAGCAGTTGGCTTTAGTACTACAGGACGTCTTTTTATTCTCAGATACCGTTCGGTCAAACATCGTTTTAGGCGACGAAACCATTAACGATGAAGCTATTTTGAAAGCAGCTGCGGCTATTGGTATTTCTGAATTTATTGAAGGGCTGCCTGAGGGTTTAAATTACAACGTCCAGGAGCGCGGTGGAGTACTCTCTGCCGGGCAGCGCCAATTGTTGGCGTTCCTTCGTGCGTACATCACAAATCCGGCTGTGCTTATCCTGGACGAAGCAACTTCTTCTATTGATTCACATACAGAAGAGCTCATTCAGAGCGCGCTTATTGCATTAACGAAAAACAGAACCTCTGTGATCATTGCACACCGCCTATCTACCATACAACATGCCGATAGAATTATTGTCTTAGATAAGGGAAGAATCGTTGAGGTAGGAAGCCACCAAGAGCTACTGGATAAAGGCGAGGCTTATTATAATTTATACGAGAAGCAGTTCGCTTCTGTGGAGTAAAAAAAAAGCGGCCCCTGAGGGCCGCTTTTGGTTAAAATCTATAACCGATGTTGATTCCAGATCTCACATGGAACGGTACTCCGTAGAGTAGCGAAAGGGCGGATTCATAAGAATCAGTATGACTGATTGCGTTTACGAAGTTGTATCCAGCACCAGCGTAAATACGGTAGGTAAGGCCATTGTCTAATGCACCGTGCCAACCTAGATTAAGACCAGCGCCTAAGGCCAGTTGAGAAAAGTTCGCAGGCACGAAATAAACACCGTCAAATTCTTCCCAGCCTTGCGTACTCATGGATTTAAATCGTAAATAACTACCTACATACATGCCTTCATTGTCATCATTCGAACTATTGAAGTAAACCATGTATTCCGGACTTAATGCGAATCCTCCTGCTGAAGCTAGAATACTGCCATCTTCCGATTCAAGACTATTGTTAATGGCACGTAATTCTAGATTAAAGGTCTGCTTTTCGTCTAAATGATACATCCCTTCCAATTTCAACTGACCTGCAGATAACGCTCCTAGTCCTAGGGAAACTTCGTAAGACTGAGCATTCATAGTGGTGATGCCGAATAATAATCCAGCAACGAGCATTATTTTTTTCATAAAAAAAAGTTTTAGGTTAGGAGTAAAGTACAAAAAAAAAGCGGCCCCTGAGGGCCGCTATACTTATCCGTTCATGGAAATTAAGAACTCCGCGTTGTCTTTGGTCTTTCGGACACGATCACTTAAGAATTCCATTGCTTCGATCGGTGTCATATCTGCAAGGTATTTTCTTAAGATCCACATACGTTGTAAAACGTCGGGTGCAAGAAGTAGATCTTCTTTACGCGTACCGCTCTCAGTTAAGTTAATGGCTGGCCAAATTCTACGGTTAGCAATCTTACGATCCAATTGCATTTCCATATTACCGGTTCCTTTAAACTCTTCAAAGATGACTTCGTCCATTTTAGATCCAGTATCAATGAGCGCTGTCGCTAATATGGTTAAAGAACCTCCTCCTTCAATATTTCGTGCTGCACCAAAGAAGCGTTTTGGTCGCTGAAGTGCATTTGCATCCACACCACCGGATAGGATTTTACCAGAGGCAGGACTCACCGTATTGTATGCTCGGGCAAGGCGTGTAATGCTATCCAGCATAATGATCACGTCGTGACCACATTCGGTCATGCGCTTTGCTTTTTCTAAAACTATATTAGCCACCTTCACGTGGTGATCTGCCGGTTCGTCAAAAGTTGATGCAACTACTTCCGCGTTCACACTACGACTCATGTCAGTAACCTCTTCTGGACGTTCGTCAATTAAGAGGACTATCATGTAAGCCTCAGGATGGTTGGCAGCAATAGCGTTAGCAAGCTCCTTCATCAAAGTCGTCTTACCTGTTTTAGGTTGGGCCACAATCAATCCACGCTGTCCTTTACCTATTGGCGAAAATAAGTCGATGATTCGTGTGGATTCCGTACTTCTTCTTGTAGTGATGTCGAATTTCTCTTCGGGGAACAGAGGCGTCAAATGTTCAAAAGCAACACGATCACGCACATATTCTGGAGTACGCCCGTTAATACTGTTGACCTTGACTAACGGAAAGTACTTCTCGCCTTCGCGTGGAGGACGAACTTCGCCAGTGATCGTATCACCAGTCTTAAGGCCCATTCCACGAATCTGATTTTGACTGACATAAATGTCGTCAGGTGAATTCAGGTAATTAAAATCTGAGCTTCTTAAGAAACCATAGCCGTCGGGCATGATTTCCAAAACACCTTCATTAGCAATAATACCCTCGAAATGAAATTCCTTAGGCCTGCGCTTATTGCGCTGTTCGCGAGGTGCATTATCTCTGTTGCCGTTGTTGCCGTTGTTGTTACGCGGCCCCTTTTCCGGGCGATCCGTTTTTTCCGGTCGATCACCGCGCTCAGGGCGCTCGCCTTTTTCAGTACGTTGACCTTTTACCGCGCCATCATTTTTTTCAGTGCGTGCGTGCTCGGGTCTTTTTGCGTTTGGTGTTCGCTTTTCGCGCTGAGGAGCAGGTTCTTTTTCACTTCCTCCTTGTGTTTCATTTTGGGCGTTGCGGTCCACTTGCGTTGGGCTTTTTGGGCTTTCTTCTGCGGCAGAGGATTGACCAGTTTTACTTAAAATGGCGTCAACGAGTTCGCCTTTTTTCATATAACGGGCTTTAGGAATGTTAAGGGACGCTCCTAAGTCCTTTAGTTCAGGCAATTTACGGGCCTGTAATTCGTTTTCAGTCAACATGTTTTTCGGGATAGAATAGGTAGAAGTTGAGCAGGTGCTCGATCATTATTTTGCTCTACACAACAATAATAGTGAGTTTTGGAGATTAAATGAAAATTGGCAACATATTTTTTTCAACTTTGTACAACTAATTTGAGTTCCATGATCCAACGCATTCAGACCCTCTACCTTTTTGGTGCAGCGATAATCAGCACTCTAGGTGCGTTCATATTGCCCTTATATGCCACGGCATCGGAAGTCTTTAGGGCTACTGCAGGTATGTATACTTTTTTAACTTTTGGATTGGGGATGTCATTGTTCAGTGGCGCAGTTTTATTGTATAGCAACCGTAAATTTCAACTTATTGTAGTCCGATTAGGCATGCTCAGTGCCCTTGCCTCCATGGGCTTTATTATACAAGCAATCCTAGGTACGGAGGGTGCCGCCGCCCGCTGGGGTGCAGCTGCTCCCTTTGTGAGCATAGTGTTCGCCTATCTAGCCTCGAAAGGCATTCAAAAAGACGAGAAAAAAGTACGCAGTTTAGATCGACTCCGATAGGGGTAAAGAGGTACACGGCGCATTTTTAGCACAGTCCCAATACAGATGTTGCATTCCATTGGTAAGCCAAATAAATGGCGCCTTTATACTTTGATTGTAGTTGAAGGCTTGGTTAAAAGTGACTTGGCTGAGTGTCACAGACGGAGCTTTGCATTCGACTAGAATGATAGGTTTTCCATCTTTACCTGCAACAATGTCCGTTCTCTTGTGCTTAAAACCTGTTTGTACTCCTGCTTCCGTGCTCATATTGCTTTTATGGAATCCCAACGCCTCTAAATAGGCGATGCAATGCTGACGTACCCATTCCTCTGGAACCGCAACTAGCCATTTCTTTCTAATGGGATCCCAAATTTCCATTCCTTTACTCGTCTCACGTAATTCCACTGCTGACACAATTTTTGAAGGAAAAAGCAAGGTAGGATAGCCCATTAAAAAATCTTTTTATTGTATTGCTCAGGGTATTTGCCGGCTACGTGTTGGTAGGTTTTTTCGATCTCCGCAAAGGTGTCCAATTGCTCGCCACAAGGAATCACTTTCAAAATGCCAGCATGCTTTTTTTCGTAGTCTAAAAATCCTAAAGAAATGGGTGTGCCGGCTTTTTTCGCAATTTGATAGAAACCAGTTTTCCATTGATCAACACGTTTTCGAGTCCCTTCAGCAGGCACCATTAAGGTCATGTTTTTATCCCTTTGCAGTAACTCAGCTGCATATTCTACTAAATTATTTCGTTTACTCCGATTCACACCTATGGCTCCCATCGAAGTAAAAAAACCGAAGAAGTACCATTGGGTGTAAAAGTCTTTGATGAAGAATTTTAAAGGAAGACGCATGAGCCAAAAAGCACCCACTGCATAGACTAAATCGTAGTTTGAGGTATGCGGAGCTGCAATCATCACAGCGTTTTGTGAAGCCTTGATGTCTTCAGGAGTTGCCGCAAGTTTCCATCCGGTTACGAAGAAAATAAATCGGGCGAAGAGGTGTTTCATATGAGGTAGGTTCAAGGGTTTAAAGATACGCCATCAAACCAGGTTTCAGGAAACCCCACTAGATAGACTTTAGTTGTGGCCCGTGTCATTGCCGTGTACAGCCATTTGTAGTAGATTGGAGAGGGCCCGTCCGGTAAATAGGGATGCTCCACTACTACGTGTTCCCATTGTCCGCCTTGGCTTTTATGGCATGTGATGACGTAGCTAAATTTAATTTGAAGTGCGTTGAAATAGGGATCGTTTTTAACCGATTCGTATATTTTTCCTTTGGAACCACGGTAGGAGTATTTAGCCATCATCTGCTCATACAGGCTGTTACTTTGGGCACCGCTTAATGCTGGACTTTCACTTTCAAGCGCACTGAGATTTAGGATGACATCGATCGCTTCTTGTTTGGGGTAATCCACAAAAGCGACAGTAGCCTCGCAAAAGGTGAAGCCGTACCGTTCATGAATGTTTCTGATGCTTCTTATTTCACCAATCTCACCATTTGCAATAAATCCCATTTGGCTCGATTCTGGTAGCCAGAAATAGTTGTTTTTCACGACCATGAATTGGTCACCGGCGGAAATGCGATCCTCCTGAAATTTGATTCGACCACGAATGCCTTGATTGTATTGGTTTGCTTTTTTGTTACTACGCACTACCATCGTGTTGCCGCTACTATCGCCGGTGTAGAGTTGTTCGAAAATCTCCTGCAATTGGTAACCGTCTTCAACACGAAGTAAATCCCCGCCGGCCTCAAACACTGGCAGATCACTTGAGTCGGCTTCAATCAACTTGCGAAGCATGGTGGCATTCTTGAGTATATAGCTATCTAAAGCTTGTCTTGTCACCGCACGCAACGTGTGCTCTGTTGCTGCTAGCCCCATTTGATGCGCAAAGAATTCTGACGAAAGGGCTGGGCTTTGTGGTTGGCCTACGGGCGGTAACTGTGCAGGGTCACCTACTAGAATGAGGTGATTTGAAGGGTCTTCAAATATGTATTGCAGCAAATCTTCAAGTAGCGAGTGGTCTCCTAGTGAACGGTCCCGTTGTGTGCTAATTAAACCGGCTTCATCCACAATAAAGGTGGTATTCTTGTTTGGGTTGTTCGCTAAAACAAAAGTTGCTGCACCACCGGAGCTCACTTTTGGTCGGTACAAACTCCGGTGGATGGTATGCGCAGGAAATCCTGTGGCGCCGCTCAATACTTTTGCGGCGCGACCAGTAGGTGCCATCAACTTTACCTTACGTGTATGCTTTTTATGAACCGCTACTACACTTTTTAACAAAGTGGTCTTCCCTGTACCCGCATACCCTTTAATGATCATTACCTCGGGTTGGATGCGTCGAATGCTCAGGTACACCGCTAATTTCCGCAGTAATTGGTCCTGATCGTCGGTGGGATCGAAAGGAAAAAAGCCTTTCAGATCGGCATATGTGTTTTGAGGTGAATGCAATTAAAAATTATTGTAGTTTTGGGCCATAATTGTTGATTTAGACCCATGAATTCAAAGGTACAACTAGGAATTAAAGTAGCTCTCATTCTTCTCTCGACGTACTTCACGTACCGTATTTACAACAGCATCATGCAACCCATTAAATTTCAGCGTATTGAGCGTGTGAGAATTTGTGACGTTACAGAGAAGTTGGAACACATTCGCGAGGCGCAATTGGCCTACAAATCTGAAAACGGCGCATTCTGCTCAGATATCAATGAGCTCGTTGCCTTTGTGGATACGGGGGTGATCAGCATCATTGAGCGCAAGGATACAAGCTTTATGTATTACGATAAAGTGTACCAGAAGCAAATGAACAAGGATTCTGTTATGCTGCGAGTTTTAGGTCAAGAGCCTGTTGCCTTGCAATTGTTCGGCGAAGGTTTCAATGCACAATCTATGCTCAGAATACCGGGAACGGATAGTTTATTTACAATGAACGCAGGCAAGATTAATAAAAATGCCGTTGATGTTGCTACCTTTGAGGTAAGTGCCCCATACACGACTGTTTTTGCAGATGTTGCGGGTAACTACCCACAAGCATTTAGTAAAGTTGCAAACGAGTCCTTAACTATCGGCTCATTAACAGAACCTACCATCAGTGGTAACTACGAAAACACGTACTGTAAGTCAGAATAACCTTGATCCCGCTTTTGCGAACGCAAAGGCAGGTGAAAGCACATTGTCCATCCTGTACCAACAGGATGGACTTTCTTTTTTGGTGCGTCACACAACAACGCGACAGGTCTATCTTTTTGGCTTTCATCCCCGCTCATCTTGGGGAGAAAACCCCCTAGAAGAAGTACTTGCTGGTTTTCAAGAATTACCGGGTGAAGTATTCTATGCGATTGAAGCCTCACACACTGTGCTTATCCCGGAAATCATGAGCAGCGGCGAAATTCCACTTTGGTCGACTACAGTTTTGGGGCAAAAGGCGAATTTCATGGATTTAAGCGCAGCTAATTCGATGACTTTTCTTTCGTATTTGAATGAAGCGGATTTGCGTTTGAGTCAAAGTGACACGCTAGTTTGTAGACATAATTGGGCCATCCAGTTGGAACGGTTAAAGCCAACCGTACCTCCCAAGCTTTGGGTGCATATCTATGCGGATAGTGTCCAGATTTTTGCGTCATCTGACGCCAAATGGCAAGTCATCAATAGCTTTCCGTGCAACAATGAGTCCGAATTACTATACCATTTAGGCAATGTTTCAGAGCAGCTAGGCTGGGATCGGTCAGCTACTGCAGTTGAGTTGAGTGGCTATTCTGCACGCGCGTACAAGCCGGTTTTAGAGCCCTATTTCTCTGGGGTTCAATTATTCAAAACCCAGCAATGGGCGAAGATCAGCTCTGCACTGTCAGATTTTGATGCTGTCGCATTTGCCAACCTCCTTCGTTTATGAGAATTGTCAGTGGAAAATGGCGCAGTAAGAGAATTTTTGCTCCAAAAAACTTGCCGACTCGACCAACGACGGACTTTGCAAAAGAGAGTTTGTTTAATGTCTTAAATAACCGGTTCGACTTTGAAGAAGTTCGTGTTTTAGACTTGTTCTCTGGTACGGGAAATATCAGCTATGAATTTGCCTCGCGTGGAACGGTTGATTTAACCGCAGTAGATCAAAACCGTAATTGCGCTCGATTCATCACTGCGACTTCAGAGGCGCTAGATGCAGGTATACATGTGGTCCAGGCAGATGCTCTTCAGTATGTTCGTCGCGCCTCAACCAGTTTTGATCTTATTTTTGCGGATCCACCTTACGATTGGGAACAGTATGAAGATCTAGCGAAGTCCATTATTGACTTGGGACTCTTGCGCGAAGGCGGAGAGGCCATTTTAGAGCACAGTGATCAAACGGATTTGAGTCACTTACCTGGCTTTTTTGCACACCGTCGTTACGGTCATGTGAATTTTAGTTTCTTTTCGAGACCTCAAGATTTATCGGTAGAAGATTAACGAGCCTTTAGAAACGCAACGAGTTTTTTAATGGCTAGTCCCCGGTGCGAAATGGTATTCTTCGTACTTGCATCCATTTCTGCAAAAGTACCGTCGTAACCGTTAGGTGAGAAGATAGGGTCGTAGCCAAATCCTTTAGCGCCGGACCGTACTGCGGTTATTTCTCCATTTACGATACCTTCAAAAATAAATTCTTCACCATTGAGTACCAGTGCTACGGACGTTCGAAAGCGTGCATTTCGATTTTTTTTGTCTTTAAGTTCGCGGAGCACTTTGTCCATGTTTGCTTGCGGGTCTTTCCTGGGGCCAGCATATCGAGCGCTATAAACCCCTGGAGCGCCATCCAATGCTTCAATTTCTAGCCCTGTATCGTCTGAAAAACAGGATAATCCGTGTTTCTGCCAAACGGTTCGAGCTTTAATCCAAGCGTTGCCTTCTAAAGTGAGCGCCGTTTCTTCAATTTCTTCATGATCACCCAAGTCGGATAACCCAATAACCTCGTAATCGGGTGCCAATAATTCACGAACCTCTTGTAACTTACCCGGATTATGCGTCGCAAAGACCAATTTCATATACCATTCGTTTAGATGAACAAAGTTACACCTATAATTCGCCTTGCAGGTCCTGTTTCTGCCATTCTTACGGCAGCTTTAGGGGGTTTTGAACCGCACTATTGGTTGCTTGGTGTCGCATTGTGGATGCTTATTTGGTGGATAACAGAGACGATTCATTTGGGGGTTACAGCACTACTGCCTTTGGTACTCTTTCCAGCATTAGAAATTGCAGGTGCCAAATCCCTCGCGACCTATTACGCGCATCCATTAGTTTATCTATTCTTTGGCGGTTTTGTTTTAGCCTTGGCTTTAGAAAAGACTGGCCTACACTACAGAATTGCGTTGTGGATTTTACGTAAAACAGGAACAAAAGACCACCAGTTGCTCTCAGGTTTTATGTTGGCTACTGCATTTATGTCGATGTGGATTTCAAATACGGCTACCGCCATCATGATGTTGCCTATTGCTTCCAGTGTTATTGCCGTTTTGGAACCGCAGCAGCGCGAAAAATTGGCCCGTCCTATACTCCTTAGCGTAGCTTGGGCAGCAAATATTGGAGGAATGGCTACGTTGATTGGTACGCCGCCAAATATGATTTTCGCTGGATTTATAAGCGAACAATTGAACCGTCAAATAGGCTTTGTTGAATGGTTACCTGTCGGGCTGACTGCTAGTGCATTGCTCGGCACCATAGCCTATTTCATTCTACGCAGTGGGTTAGGGAAGACGGACCTTTCGCCTTCTGAAGAGGCGCGTACACGGAGTTGGTTAGAAGAGGAGTGGAGTCGTTTAGGCGATTTATCTGCGTCTCAACGCCGTGTTGCTATCATTTTCGCCTTGACAGCAATGTTGTGGGTGCTTCGTCCGTATTTAAGTTTGTGGGTGCCTGCTGTACAATGGTCGGATACTGGTATCGCACTAGCAGCTGCAATACTTTTATTTACAGTATTTGATGGGGCCGGCCGTAGTATTTTGAAATGGGAGGACACCAAAGCTTTGCCTTGGGGAATTTTACTATTGTTTGGCGGGGGGTTGGCATTAGCCGGTACCTTACAAGCGAGCCCTTGGTTTGACTTGTTGGGCGAACAACTGGAATCCTTGCAGGGCATCCCATTTGGAACCTGGTTACTAGTTATGGCGCTCTTAGGTGTGTTTGCGACTGAATTACTCAGTAATATGGCGCTTGTAAGTGCACTCCTGCCGCTAATTTTTTCATTATCCACAGTATTGGGTATAGATTTTTACACCTTATCTCTTCCGCTGGTCCTTGGTGCGAGTTGTGCATTTATGTTGCCCATGGCGACTCCGCCTAACGCGATTGTTTTCTCAACAGGTAATCTTAGTATGTCCTACATGATGTACCGCGGCATTGCATTAAACCTGCTCTCCGTAGCAATTCTGTTTGTATTAACCTGGGTCCTTCAATTTATGGGCTAACGATCTGTTCCGGTTTAGAAAGTACCTTCTTAGGAAGTAGGGCCTTAATTAATTCGCCCATTGCTTCAATCCATTCTACTTTAAGTTGTGTTCTGGCATAAAGTAAGCTGATCTCACGACCCGGAGTAGGCGTGGCAATCGGTTTTACACTGGTCTTATATTTCTCATGTAAATCGATGGCTGTTAAATAGGGGAGTAAAGTCATCCCCAAACCTCTATGGGCCAATTTTACCAACGTATCAAAATTTCCACTTTCCATTTGTAATCCCTGTCCTTCCTGGGAATTGGCTTGGCAAAGTTTCAGAACACTGTTTCTAAAGCAATGACCCTCGTTCAACAGGAGTAGATCTTTAACATTGATTTCCGAAGCCAATAAAAACTCATCGTCCTTCATAGGATGATAATCCGGTACAAAGGCCATGAAAGGTTCCCAGTATAACGGTTGTTCAACGATGCCTTTTTCGTCTAAGGGGGTAGCTGCAATTCCGACGTCAATCTGATCCTTGCGCAGCGCATCAATCATGTCCTCCGTTTTGAGCTCTTCAACTTTTAGCGTGATATCTGGAAACTTTGCTTTGAACTCTGGTATGAAGCGTGGGAGTAAGCTTGGTGCAACCGTTGGAATTACGCCCAAACTTAACGTTCCCTCATAGGAACCTTTAATGCGCTTTGCCATATTTTCCATCACGGCACTTTCGTGCAGAATCTTTCGTGCTTGTTCAATGAGGCGTTCACCTAATGGCGTTGGAACAATGGGGTGTTTGGATCGATCAAAAATGAGAATATCCAATTCCTCCTCAAGCTTTTGAATCTGCATGCTCAAAGTGGGTTGTGTAACAAAACAGGCCTCTGCAGCTTTAGCAAAATGGCGGTGATTGTCTACGGCGACAATATATTTGAACTGAGTTATAGTCATTCTCTATTACTTTAATTCTGTGATAGAAAACAAAGATATCCTTTCTTTTTGCGCTGCGCAAGTATCCTGAAGTACTTTTAGATGCTATGACTATAACCGATCTAGAGAAAGCTTTTGAGCAGCCCTTGCCGGGCATCAAGGGACATCAGTTGTTGATGCCTTCTTATCGGAACGCACTTAAGTTACCAGAGGTCGAAGCTAAAAACCCTCGACGTGCCGGGGTTCTTGTGCATTTGTTTGACGGTGCGGATGGACTTGAAGTGTTGTTAATGAAGCGTCCTGTATATAATGGGACACACAGCGGTCAAATCAGTTTTCCCGGTGGTAAATTTGAGTTAGGAGATCAGTCCTTGAAAGAGACGGCCTTTCGTGAAGCCTTTGAAGAAGTTGGTCTTCGTAAGGAAATGTATCGTTTCATTGGTGTACTCAGTTGGCTTTATATACCCCCTTCAAATTTCTATGTGGAGCCGTATGTGACGTATAGTTCACAATGCCCGGAATTGGTCCTGCAGACAAATGAAGTCGCCTATACTCTGTCCGTTCCGTTGTCAAAAATTTGTGACCGCTCCTTGCTGCGTGATGCCGAAGTGGTAACTAAATATGGATCGATGCGCGTACCAGCATTTCATTGGCAAGATGAAGTTATTTGGGGTGCGACAGCAATGATTCTTGGAGAGCTTAGCGCTCTGTTTTCTTAGCAGTATATTTGCCGTCCTGAAACGATACACACATGCACTTAAATCCATTCAAGCGTGATAGCTTTGGTTACAATCTGCTTATTAAGCGGACGGTAATTTTTGTGTTTGGTTTGATCACTTGGTACAGATTTTTTCGCATCAATAGTATGCGAATCGTAGGCGCAGATAAACTACAAAATCTGCCTAAGCAAGGCGTACTATTTGTTTCAAACCACCAAACGTATTTTGCAGATGTGAGCGCTATGTATCAGGTGTTTAATGCGGCTGAAAATAAGAGATACAACAGCGTTCCGTTTTACACGTTATTCCGCCCAAAACTCAATGTCTTTTTTATAGCGGCGGCGGAGACCATGAAAAAAGGAATACTACCAAAACTCATGCAATACGCGGGAAGTGTGAGCATCAAGCGCACTTGGCGCGAGGCAGGTAAGAATGTAAACCGATCGGTGGACCCTAAAGATATTGAAAACATCAAACGGGCCATGGAAACTGGCTGGACCATTACGTTCCCACAAGGGACTACTAGACCTTTTGTCAAGGGAAGGCGAGGGACCGTTCATTTGATCAAAGAATTGAAACCGGTTGTTGTTCCCGTGGTGATTGACGGCTTTCGTAGAGCGTTCGATAAAACGGGTATGTTTGTGAAGAGTAATGGTAATCTCTTAAATATTACCTTTAAAGAACCTTTGGAGTTAGACTTCTCGAAATCCAATGATGAACTGTTAGATGAAATTATGGTTGCTATTGAACAAGCACCGGAGTTTTTGAAAATAAAAGACGAATGAAAAAATTAATTGCTTTAGTACTATTTTCTGCACTGTTTACCGCATGTGAAGATCCTATTCCTGTTGTAGATCCTACGGCACTAGATAACAGAAACATCTACATCCGTGCCTACAAATATTTTGATGGATCTATCATCGATACTTCTACGGTTTACCAGATTAATGGTGATTTGATAAAATTTGATCACATCTACGTAACCCTAAGTGGTGCGCGTTTCGTGAGCTATGACGAGCAGGATACGACATTTACGGAAAGTGATTTGACCATGATTGATCTCATTGGTAATTCCGAAGTGAAACTAGCCTACTTACCTTCAGGTAATTACAATGGCAGTTTAGAGTATACCATTGGACTAGATAGCGCTCGTGCCTACACCGCGCCTGAGCAGTTAGATGCGACGAATCCACTGAGTAAAGGTTTTGTTTGGAACGGAAGTGATGTAGGTCACAGCTTCTTCCAGATGGAAGGTCGTATTTTCAGCCCAACGGACACTGTATTTACAACGCCAGAAGCAACCTTCAATTGGCGTGTTGCTACCCCGGATTTAGCGCTGTTGAAAAGCGAAAAAAGAAATTTCAACGTAGCTTCTAACAAGGATGTGTTTATTGTAATGGATATTGACGTGGACAATTTCTTTTTAGGATTGTCACCTTCCTCAACCAACATTATCAATAGCGATCCAGCGGATGCAACGGATTTTGATTTGGCTAAAATCTTGAGAGATAACGTAAGTAGTGAGTTCGTGTTTAAACTTTAAACACCCTTCAATACATGCGTTTACGAATCCTTTATATTCTTTCTATTGCTGTGCTTCTTGCTTCTTGTGGCGGTGGATCGCAGCAGGTTACTTTAGAGATTAATATTGAACACAATGGTGTGCCCTTTGAGGTAGGGGAAACCCTATACAAGGGTGATACGGCTATTAAATTTGAATTGATTCACTTCTACTTGAGTCAGATTGCCCTTGGTGATGAGGTGACGGAACCCGTAGTTTTTGTGAATACGCAAGACAGTGCATCCATGCATTACGTCCTCCCTTTAACAAAGAAAGTGGACCAATTCAGCTTTGGAATGGGTGTTGATTCCATCAATAACATCCAGGATCCGACATCCTTTGATTCCAATCATCCACTTTCAAGTTCGAACGCAATGTACTGGTCTTGGGCAACCATGTATCGGTTCTTTAAAATAGACGGACGTGTTAATGCAACAGGTGTTTTGGGAACGGATGATCAGCTGTTGGCGTGGCATACGGGTAAAAACGCATTGTATAGGACCAAAGAAGTCGATATGGCCATTAAACCGGGTGCACATTTAGTGTTGACGTTTGATCTAGCGAAGCTTTATACAGGAGTAAGTTTAGCCACCGAGACGATGACCCATTCCATGGTAGATGATTATGATATAGCGGTTAAACTATCCGATAATCTACCTGCCGCTTTTAGTTTGAGTGTGCAATAAGTTGCGGACAGGTGCGTGAATCGAAACGGCTGGAGTCTATCGAAACAATATGCTGATCTTCATTCCTCCCAAAATGGCAGGCGCAGCATTTTTCGAGTCGATCAGTTGATACTCACCGGTGAAAATTCCAGATACCGGATCAAACGCTTCTACATAGTCTGATGTTTTGCGCTGTTTCTGACGGATGGCTCCTCCGATAAACCAGTCCACAATCATGCGTTCTGAAGGGCGACTTTGGTAACCTAGTGTGAATCCAAAATCTGTCCAGTTAAAACCTTCGTTTACAGTTGTGTCTATGCCTGTAGGTGTGGTCGTGTAAAAATCTTGGGCGTAGTTTCTATGCCCCATGGTATATGAAATGTAATAACCGTCTTCGAACGCATTGCCTTCCGGAAAAAACTTCATATTGACTGTTCCGCTGTATCCTAACTTACTTTGCGTCTGCCCATCTTGACGCATGCTGTATCCGCGAATAGCTTCTTCGGTGATATTAAACGTAGTAATGCCAATACCCGCTTCAGCACTCATGTAATCTGAAATTTTATATTCATACGAAATGGGTATATCTCCAGCTAGCATGGCTGTGGGACTGAGCTTTATTGCGTGATTGTATCTGCTGTAATACAAACTGCCACTCATCGGCAATGTGGTCGATGGATTGTAGGAACTAATAGTTCCTGCTCCTTGTGCGGTGTTGAGGTCACGTTTTCGCACAATCACGGTCTGTGCATCGGCATTTAGTGACCATGCTAGGACTATAATTAGGCTGTAAATAAATCTCTTCATACTGTATAGATATCTTGGAGGGGTGATGTATCTTGACTTCAACAGAGTTAAATTACGAAAAATGTTCACCCCAAGCTTATGCTGTGTTTAAAAAAAGGCGTTTTCACGCTGTTTCTTTCTATTCTCATCTTAACCGGTGCACGTGCACAAGGTTCATTTCCAATTTTAGAGTGGAGTCCAGAGTATTCTGCCCGTTCTGCAAAATTTGACCGATTACTCCAAGTAGGCGATAAAGGTTTTTACACGTACAAGACTGCTAATGCATCGATATTAGGCTCTTCGCGCGATGAATATTTTGCGTATTACGATCGCTATGATTTAGGTGAGAATTGGCTTATAAAGAATGCACGCTGGGAATGGAAGGGACGTCGCGTCGATTATAAAACCAGTATCATCATTGGTGAAACGCAATACCTGTTCTACGAGAGCTACGATCGTCAGGCAGATCAACGCTATTTACTCTGTCGCACCTTAGATTCTAATGCTACGTTAAGCGAAGTAAAGGTGATGGAAGTCTTGGACAGTCGTCGCAGAGCGCGTGGCGATTTTGACATCCAATTATCGAAAGACCGTTCTAAAATAGCCGTTTTCACAAATCCACCTTACGAGCGCAATTCTACTGAAAATTTTTACATCCGAATCTTTGATGCTGCACTCGAAGAGCTTTGGAATGCAGATGTTGAATTGTCGTACAGAGATCGAAATTTTGGTATTATGGATTTTGAAGTTTCGAATTCTGGCGAGGTGTTTATTTTGAGTTATTACGATAACAGCCCCAATGTAACCCTTGTCAATAATAGGGATTTAGACTACAAACTCATGAAGATTACGGACCGCAGCGGTGAAACTGATGTAGTGGAATTTGATTTAGGTCTGCAGGAAGTAAGTGTACAAAGTTTAGGTATAGAATGTGATTTAGTAGACGGTCAGATGGCCATTTCAGGGTTTTATGGAAAACGTAATGTTTGGGACATGGACGGTGCATTGTATCTGGCCTTCGACCAAATAAAAGGCGAAGTGGTATCCTCTAATTTAAACCAATTCGCACCAGATTTTGTCGCTCAATTCAACAAGTACAGAGCAAAGCGCGGTAAGGGGATTCGAAGGAATTTTGTTTTCCGTCAGTTTGAAGCTAGGCCGGATGGGGGTGCCTACGTTGTGGCTGAAGATTATGAAGTAGTGGTTCGAACCACTCAAGGAGCACGAGGTCAAACCACCACCAATTATTATTACTACTACAATGATATTATAGTGCTCAGTATCAATAAATCAGGAGATGTAGATTGGTATGCACATATTCCAAAGAAGCAGACCTCAATGAATGACGGGGGGTACTTTTTAGGGTACACCATGCTGCTGAATGAGGAGGGATTACATTTTCTTTACAACGATCACCGCAAGAATGCGAAGCGCTGGGGAAAAAAGAACCTAAAGCGCATAACGAATGCGAAGGCAGGTAATCTGGTGATGGTTACCTTGGGGCATGATGCATCGATGCGGTACAATGTGTTGAATCGAAACAAGCGTCAGAAATTCCGTGTTGCACCTCGCCAATCTAGATTAGCGAACGACGGCTATGACGGCGCCATATTGCTCTCTCTACGCGGATCTAAAATCCGATTTGGTAATTTATATTTCGAAGATTAACAAATGAATATTCATTTCATAGCCATTGGAGGCAGCGCCATGCATAATCTGGCCATTGCTCTCCACAATGGAGGACATACAATCACAGGTTCAGACGATCAAATTTTTGAGCCCTCTCGCGGTCGACTGGCGAGAAAAGGTTTGCTGCCTGAAGTTGAAGGTTGGTATCCAGAAAAGATCCGTGAAGGACTTGATGCCATTATTCTGGGAATGCACGCGCGCGAGGATAATCCGGAATTGGCCCGTGCGCAGGAATTGGAGTTACCCATTTTTTCATATCCTGAATTTCTCTACGAAATCAGTAAAGCCATGACGCGTGTAGTTATTGCCGGTTCGCATGGAAAAACCACTACTACGGCAATGGTACTTCATGTGATGAATCATGTAGGACAGTCCACAAATTATATGGTGGGGGCTCAGCTGGAAGGTTTTGACTGTATGGTAGAATTGGAGAGTGGGAGCGAATTTATGGTGATGGAGGGTGATGAATACTTGAGTTCGCCTATTGACAGACGTCCAAAATTTCATCTGTACCGTCCAAATATTACTGTCATCACAGGTATTGCATGGGATCATATTAATGTTTTCCCAACCTTCGAGTCCTATGTTGATCAATTTCGCAAATACCTTGAAACGATCGAGCCTGGGGGCGCATTAATTTACAATGAGCGCGATCCGGAATTGGTCAAACTAGTAGAGGAATCGAACGCTCCGGTTAAAACATTTAGCTACAATCTTCCCGTTTTTGAGATTATTGAGGGGCAGACCTATATTGAAACGGAGGAGGGTATGATGCCTCTTCAGATTTTTGGCGAACATAATCTGAGTAATCTGGAGGCAGCGCGTTGGATTTGTTTAGAAATGGGCGTTCAAGAGGATGCGTTTTATGATGCAATTTTAAGTTTCACCGGTGCACAAAACCGTATGGAGGTGTTTAAATCCGGAAGTCAAGTTAAGGTCTTTCGGGATTTCGCGCATGCGCCCAGTAAAGTTGGTGCTAGTGTGAAAGCACTGAAAGAGCAGTTTGGAACGGTACGTGCGGTTTTGGAATTGCACACCTTTAGTAGTTTGAATCCGGAATTTTTACCCCAGTACAAAGGCACTATGGATGCTGCGGATGAGGCGTGGGTCTATTTTAGTCCCAATGCAGTTGCACATAAAAAACTTCCTGCGTTGAGTAAGGCAGATGTAGCAGCTGCATTTGGAGCAGAAGTTCGTGTCTTTGATTCTTCAGAATCACTTCAAACCGCACTTGAAAATCCAGCGAACATGAAAGCTATGGCACTCATGAGTAGCGGAAATTTTGGAGGTATTGATTTAGAGGCTACGCTCGCTAAGTATTAATGAGTAAATTTGCAGCATGAGCAAAAGGGAAATCATTGACGCCAGAGCACTAAACATAGCGCTAAACCGCCTGTGCTGTAAGTTGATTGAAAATCATGGCGATTTCTCTAATTCCATTCTCATAGGAATGCAGCCACGCGGTGTGCAGGTCCTAGAGCGTCTAGTGAAGTTATTAGAAGGTACCTATGGTGTCGCAGGTGTGCGTACCGGAGTCTTAGATATTACTTTTTTTAGAGATGATTTTAGACGTCGTCCAGGACATTTGCAGCCCAACAAAACTCGTATAGATCATCTTGTCGAAGATCAAAAAGTCGTGTTTATCGATGATGTTTTATACACCGGTCGCAGTATTCGTGCTGCAATGGATGCAATTCTCAGCTACGGAAGACCGGCGAAAATGGAATTACTCACGTTGATTGATCGAAGATTTTCACGTGACCTCCCAATTCAACCAGATTACAAAGGCCGTCAGGTCGACTCTATCGCTTCTCAGCGTGTAGAAGTACTTTGGGAAGAAGTAGATGGGAGAGATGCAGTACTACTAACGGATCCCGAATAATGAGCGAATTATCTGTGAATCACTTGCTGGGCATAAAGCACCTCAATGCAGAGGACATCCAGCTCATTCTCGATACAGCAACACAGTTTAAAGAGGTCATTAATCGACCTATTAAAAAAGTACCGACGCTACGCGATATCACCATAGCGAATTTATTTTTCGAAAATTCGACACGTACACGACTGAGTTTCGAATTGGCTGAAAAGCGATTAAGTGCAGATGTCGTGAATTTTTCTGCAGCCTCTTCCTCTGTGAAGAAAGGAGAGACGCTCGTAGATACCGTAAATAACATCCTATCTATGAAGGTGGATATGGTAGTGATGCGACATCCCAATCCAGGTGCAGGTGAATTCCTGGCGCAGCATGTAGACGCTTCTATAGTCAATGCAGGAGATGGTGCGCACGAACATCCAACACAAGCCTTGCTTGATGCCTTCTCTATTCGCGAGGCGGTGGGAACGTTAGAAGGCACTAAAGTGGCCATTGTTGGCGATATCGTACACAGTCGAGTAGCACTGTCGAACGTTCTATTGTTGAAGAAAATGGGCGCTGAGGTTATGGTTTGTGGACCAACAACGTTAGTACCTAAATACATGCATACCCTAGGCGTAAAGATTGAACACAATCTTCAGACAGCTATAGAGTGGTGTGATGTAGCTAATATGCTACGTGTTCAGCATGAGCGTCAAGATCTAAAGTACTTTCCTTCCATTGCAGAATACCGTGCACAATACGGTTTGACTATGGACCATTTAGATGCTTTAGAAAAACCTATCGTAGTAATGCACCCAGGACCTATCAATAGAGGTGTAGAGATCACATCAGAAGTCGCGGATAGTTCGCATTCTATTATTTTGGATCAGGTTCAAAACGGTGTGGCTGTTCGCATGGCAGTATTATACTTACTTGCAGAGAAGCGCAAATTAGGTAAGTCCTAAATATGGGGCTTGATTTGATCATTTTAGGGGCAGCAAGTGCAACGCCAACATCAAATCAGTATACCACTGCGCAGTTGTTAAAAATGCGCGAGCATTATTTCTTGATTGATTGTGGAGAGGGTACTCAAAAGCAACTTCGCAGAGCAAAGACAAAGTTTTCTAGAATCAATCATATCTTCATTTCTCATCTCCATGGGGATCATTTTTTTGGGTTGGTAGGACTTTTAAGTACCTTTCATTTGTTAGGACGTACTGCGCCATTGACCATCTACGGACCTCCTAAATTGAAAGATATCATTCTGACTCAATTTCGGGCAGCCGGCACCTTTACGTCGTACCCCATGCATTTTGTAGTTACACAACACAAGGTGCCTCAAGTATTGGTTGAAACAGATTCATATACCATCTCTAGCTTTCCATTAAAGCATAGAATAGCAACAACCGGCTTTCTATTTAAAGAAAAATCGTTAAAACGTACTTTGAATAAGGCCGTTGCAGATGCCTATGGAATCCCTGTGTGCGACTATCATTGGATTAAGGAGGGAAAAAATTGGACCAGTGAGGAAGGAAAGGAAATCCCAAATGACGAACTGACACTGGACCCCCCTCAGCCTTTGTCGTATGCATTCGCTTCAGACACCATGTATACAAAAGATACGGCTGGTTATGTCAAAGGGGTGGATGTACTTTATCATGAAAGCACCTTTTGTGAGGATAAAAAAGCACGAGCTAAACAAACCATGCACAGTACTGCTGCACAAGCAGCGACGGTGGCAAAAGAGGCGGGTGCCAAACATTTGCTCATAGGTCACTTCAGTGCGCGTTATACAGATAAGCTGAAATTTGAGGAGGAGGCTAAGGTGGTATTTTCGAAAGTCTATGCGGCGCGTGAATTGTATCAGTACAGCATTAAGCACAGCGGAATTAAAGTGGAATCTCTAGCGCCCGAAAAGAATGAAAAATAAAGCTTTAGCGGTTCTCTTTTTAACCATCTTCTTAGACCTGATGGGATTTGGACTAATCATCCCCATCTTACCCATCTATGCAAAAGATCTGGGGGCAACGGATGCTATGGTTGGGTTGTTAGGAACCTCGTTTAGTATCATGCAGTTTTTGTTCGCTAGCTTTTGGGGCGGATTGAGCGATCGTTACGGACGACGCCCTGTAATGCTTACGAGTATTTTAATCATGATGGTAGCCTATATACTATTTGCGAATGCAACTGTACTGTGGCTCCTGTTTGTGACACGTCTCATGAAAGGATTTGGGGCGGCGAACTTGAGTGTCGCACAAGCCTATATTAGTGATGTCGTACCTCAAGAGAACCGGACGAAGGCATTTGGTATCATTGGCGCTGCCTTCGGCTTAGGTTTTATCTTTGGTCCTTCTTTAGGGGGGATTTTAAATGAATACTTCGGCGTGGCCGGAGTGGGTTATTTCGCAGCCAGTTTAAGCGGTTTGAACTTCATTTTAGCTTGGTTCTTCTTAGGTGAAACCTTGAAGGAGAAATCCACACAGAGCCAATTATTTCCGAACCCATTCAAAGACATTGTCCGCTTCAAATCTACACCAGAGGTGAGTGCACTGTTTACCATAAACTTTGTTTACATCCTTGGGTTCAGTATGATGCAAATCACATCAACGCTTCTGTGGGCGGAGCACTTCGGTTTATCAGAAATGCACATCGGTTATACATTCGCTTATATTGGTTTATTGGCGGTGATCATTCAAGGCGGACTTATAGGGAAATTCAATGCCTGGTTTGGGGAGCGAAATCTGCTTGTTTTCGGTACTGTGTTAGTGGCTCTGGGACTCTTTGGTATGCCCTTTGTGCCGACCGATTTATTTGGTCTTGAACTGTTTTGTTTAACCTTACTGTCTTTAGGAAATGCACTTCTGACACCTACGGTGAGTTCATTACTGAGCAGTTTTGCACCTAAGGATGCCCAAGGCAAAATTTTAGGTACCAACCAGAGTGTTGGTTCATTAGCACGGGTTATAGGTCCGGCTGTTGGTGGAGCAGCCTATGGCTTTCATTATACCTATCCCTACTTGTTGGCAGGGACCATTACGTTGATCGTTAGTATTTTGGCCATTCGCCTGCGTAAAAATCACTTTTCCTAGATAGCATAGCACTTGATGTGTAAAAAATATTTAGATAGTTGTTTAAACAATTAAGGCAGTTCTGCGTTAACTTTGAAACCTAAATAATAGTTTAAAATGAAAAAAATTGCAATTCTAGCAGCTGCAGCTATCCTAGCAGTAAGTTGTTCTAGTGGATCTAAAGCTGATGAAGCTGTAACAGGAGATGCTCAAGAAGTAAATGCAGTTGCTGATGCAACAGAATACTCAGTAGCCGAAGGTGCCTACCTAAAGTGGCGCGGATTTAAAACCTATGTGGCTTCAGAGCATTACGGTACAATCGGTGTACAATCAGGTACTTTCGCAGTAGCGGATGGGCAAATCGTAGGTGGTTCATTTACCATCGATATGACGTCAATCAGTAATGAAGATATTGAGGACGAAGGCAAGCGCGGTTACCTTGTAGGTCACTTAAATTCACCTGATTTCTTTTACGTAGATAGCTTTCCTACAGCAGTATTTGAAATTGTTGAGGTGATGACTAGCGCAGCGGACGCTTCAGAAGTTCTCGTTCGTGGTAACCTAACGATTCGTGGTACGACTAACAGTATTGAATTCCCTGCTAATGTAACAATGGAAGAAGGTGCAGTGATTTTCAATGCGCCGACCTTCGCAATTGACCGCACGAAATGGGGCGTTAAATTCCATGATAGTGAGGATGCAACAATTGCTGAGACGTTGAAAGAAGATTTGATCGATCACAGCATCGAATTAACAATCAGCTTAAGAGCAACGAATGCTTAAACTATCCCTAATGTAGTTCAAAGCAAGCCCCGTCCTGAAAAGGTCGGGGTTTTTTAATGCTTATAAATGGCATTAAAAGCTTTTTCTATTGATTCGTATTTAAAAGAAAAGCCCGCAGCTACTATTTTTTCTGCACTGACTTTCTGACTCATTAAAGCAAGCGTTGCCATCTGACCGAGCATCGCTTTGAGTACAAAAGAAGGCACGCTAATAGGAATCATTGGACGCTTCTTTACCTTACACAGACTTTTTGTAAGCTCGGTGTTTGTTACTGGCGTCGGAGCCACTGCATTGTAGGCACCGCTGGCTAAAGATTGGGTTGCAGCATAGACAAACATCCTGGCCAGGTCTTCAACGTGAATCCAACTACTCCATTGTTTGCCGGAGCCCAGTGGTGCTGCAAGTCCAAATTTCACAAGCGGTTCTAATTGACCCAGGACCCCGGCACCGCGATCTAACACGATACCTATGCGCAGCTGTATACTCCGTGTTTGTGGGGATTCAAATTTTCTAGTGTACGATTCCCACGTTTTCGTTACTGCTGCGAGATAGTCATCAGCAGGTGCATCTTCTTCCTTCTTTAAACGTTCAAAATCACTCCCGTAGTAACCTATAGCGGAGGCGCTAATGACTGCCTTAAGTGGCGTTTTTAAACGATTCGTCGCACTGAGCAAAAGTTGTGTGCCGTCAATACGGCTGTCCATAATTAGTTTTTTGTACGCAGGAGTCCAACGCTTACTTACTGTGGCGCCTGCAAGGTGGATGAGGTAATCTGCGCCAATCAAGGCGTCCGGATCGAGTTCATTGGTAGCGGGATTCCAGTAAAATGTGGATGCGCCTTTTATCTGTACAGATGTACGTGTACTGAGCACGCGTATCTCATGCGATTGACTCTGAAGCGCTTGTACGATAGCTCTGCCTACAGATCCGGTGGCACCGGTAATGGTAAATACAGCCATGGGGTTATTTTCTGTTGGAAAGCTAACAATGTTGCGCCAATTTTGTTAGGTATACATTCACTAATTTTTTTTCAGTGCACACGATAGAACCGTATTATAATTGGCGCCATTTGTATCAAGCGAGTGAAGATCCGCAAAGTCCGCTGTACGGTTACTTCAACAGTGAAGTGCATTTCACTGATCGGATTTTTGATCATGTCATACATCCGCAATGGGACAGCATAGGTTGTGAAACACTTTACCTGAAAATCCTTTATGTGGATTATGCCGTGGGTTACGCGGTTATTGAATTTTTCGGTGAGTGGAATGATGCGGTACATAATGATATCATGCGTGTGAAGCGTGATTTGATTGATGAGATGCTGCCTGTTGGTATCGATAAATTCATTCTCGTTGGTGAGAATATTTTAAATTTTCACGCAGACGAAGCCGATTATTACGACGAATGGTTGGAGGAGGTGCCCGACGGTTGGATGGCCTTTCTAAATTTAAGGGCCCACGTACTGGATGAATTATCGAGCTATGGCCTTGACATGTATTTTGTATTAGGGGGAACATTAGACGCATTGAATTGGCGTACCAAAACACCACAACAATTGTACGCTCAGATTGCTGCTGTGGTGCAGCGCAGATTGGGTTAAGTGTAAAGCGCTACTAATTTGTCAAAGGCATCACGATCACTCTCTAATGTGAACCAATTTCTGTTTTCCTTTCTCATAGAAAGCCATTCAATTCCTAGCAAATTTTCCGATTCATCAGGATTCAATGTCCAGCGTTGTTCGTTAACTGGAGCTACAGCCTTGAAATAGTTTAAAAGTAATTGTTCGTCCGGACGAAATTGCGAGGTAAAAAAATGAGTAGGGGTATGTAAATGAGACCATTGGCAAGGTTCGAAATGAGCGAACTCCTCTCTCAGTTCTCTATTAAGACACTCTAACAATCCTTCGCCCAATTCCAGTCCACCTCCGGGAAGTTTGTTTAAATCTACTCCACGCCAGCGTTCCTTCATGACCAAAAGTCTACCGGTATCACTTACAATAAGCGCGTAACAACGTGCGGTGAATTTTATGGCTTTTACCGTTTCCATGCGCGTGTCATTTCTCGCTTACGTGGTGGACCAGGCAGCGCTTCCACTTCAAATCCGGCTGCTTTCATTGATCGTTTAACAACACCTTTCGCGCAATAGGTGGTGAGTATACCGCCCTTAGCAAGCAGGCGGTACATGTTTTTAAAAACTTCATCTGACCAAAGTTCGGGTTGAGCGCTGGGAGCAAAAGCATCAAAGTAAATGAGGTCATAGCTGCCGTTTTTAGCAGTGAACGTTCGTAGGTCCTCTACAAGTAATGTAAATGAGGAGTTTCCGAATTTCAAGGGAACATTGTGCGTTGCTAACAAGAAGGGAAGTGCTCCTTTCATACCGGCTTCACCCAAGGCTGAAGCTTCTTCTTCAGTGATGGGGAATTTCTCAATTGCGTGGTAATGTATGTCCACTCCTAAATCTTTGCCGGTTTCAAAGGTGAGTTGCGCATTCAAGGCAGTACCGAGTCCTACTTCTAAAATACGAACTGGATGAGCAGATGTTGCTTTGAGTCCAGCTTCAATAAAAACGTGTAGACTTTCCGTTCGCGCGCCATGGATACTATGGTAATGCTCGTCGAGTCCAGGTACCCAGATGGTTGTACTACCGTCGCTCGAAGTCGTTATATGACGTTCACCAGCTATTGACATCAATGGATATAAAGCAATTCAATTCGTGAAATGGGCCCCTGGCAAAAATTAGTATGGCACGCCACACAAGATTTCACAAGATTGTTGTGAGCCTCAATCTGTTGGGCCACAGTACTGGCCGATTGAATCGCACCATAACTGGCGTTAAAGGCCATTGCATGCGGTTCAAAAGCAGGCCCTTTCATGTGTGGCTCTGTGGGTGTAGCGGCAATCATTTTTAGCAGATTGTCAACGCTTCCCGAGAAAAGCTCCCCTTTTTCAAGTGATGCTTTACGCTGTAAACCTTCCTCATGAAGGTCACGCATGATTTGTGCCAATTCACTAGGCTCATCCATTTTTGGCGACCATGTACTTTTTTTTACCGTCGAAGACGACTCTTCAGCGGTATCGCACGAATAAAAGCTGACGGAAATAGCGACGGCCAAAAAGAATAATTTATTCAGCATCAGGCAGTACTATTTTAACACCTTTTGCTTTGAACATTACTTCTCCAACAGGGGCTGTTATAGCAGCAATTTCTTCTTCGCTAGCGCCGCGATCCTCAGCATAATGACGTAATTGGGCCACGCTAGTACTGTCCCAATAAGCAAAACCGGTCATAACCATTTCTTGGCCTTGACTGTTTGTTGGGAGTAAAAATTCGTAATCGTAGTCTACGAAAAGATTCTGGTTAGAATCAATAGCTGTAGCCATCCAACATCCTTTCGTCGTACATACTTGGGTTATGGGGCCGGCTACAACGGCCCAAACGGTATCTAGGTCATCCGTCATGTTTTGCACTACTTCCGCTGCAGTAAAGGCATTTTCAACGCTAAAGGTGCTGTCGCCAAAGTTTAAATATGCGGTAGCCTCAACGTTATTTTCGGGTGTTTCATTTGTTGAATTTTTTCCGTTTTGACAAGAAATTAGGCCGATTGTCGCTAGTGCAGCAAGAAAGAAATGTTTCATGTGATTTTTTTGTGTTTTAAAGTTGGTGTACCTAATGTATCGGTAATCATCTCAACTGATTTACATTGTCAAATTTAGTACATTTGTACTCCCAAATACAGCGCGCATGAAAATTGAATTGACCTCTAAAAGTCGCATTAGCGAAGTAGATTTTTCAAACCTACCTTTTGGTCGTAACATGTCTGACCACATGTTGGTGTGTCATTTTAAAAATGGGGCATGGCAAGAGCCAGAAATCCGTCC
>JAHEKP010000071.1 GCA_024638285.1 Cryomorphaceae bacterium | reverse complement strand
GAGGCTAATTCTTGGGATGAATTTGAAGCTTTAATGAAGGGAAATCCAGGATTCGTCTATGCGCATTGGGATGGAACGACAGAAACAGAGGATAAAATCAAAGAATTAACGAAGGCAACCATCCGTTGTATTCCATTGGAATCCAAGGAGGAAGAGGGGGTCTGTGTGCTTACCGGAAAGCCAAGCAAGCAGCGTGTAGTCTTCGCTAAGGCGTATTAACCTGTAATCTGTAGAGGTCGAAATAATTTTCGATTTTTTGTGCGAATGTGTTGTGAATCTGAAAAACGTGATTACATTTGCACTCCCCAAACAAAATAGGGGAATGTTCTGGAACATTTAAGGCCCGTTCGTCTAGCGGTCCAGGACGCTGCCCTTTCACGGCAGAAACACGGGTTCGATTCCCGTACGGGTCACAACTATTAAGAATAAAAAGACATGGCAAACCATAAGTCTGCTTTAAAAAGAATTCGTCAGACAGCCAAGAAGGCTGCACACAATCGTTACTATCACAAAACGACACGTAACGCTGTGCGCAAACTTCGCGGTGCAACTGACGCCACGGAAGCTGCAGAAATGCTCCCACGCGTAACTTCTATGCTTGATCGCTTGGCAAAGCGTAACATCATTCATAAGAAGAAAGCATCTAATTTGAAGTCAAGCTTGGCTAAGCACGTCGCAGCGCTATAGGCTTTTCTTAACCGTGTAAAGATTCAGTGAGCCCGCTTCCGTCAGGAAGCGGGTTTTTTGTTTTGGTGTTCACTGAACAGGCGCTGCCGTTTTCTTACGCTAAGTTGTTGTGTGGGTAAGGGCAAAAAAAATCCCCGCCGGAGGCGGGGATTGAAAGTAGTATTGATTCAGAAATTATTCAGCGTACAATGCTTCAATCTGCGCTTCGTACTTCGAAAGTATTGGTTTGCGCTTTACTTTGAACGTAGGGGTAAGGCAACCATTGTCAACGGTGAATTCGTCCGTGTCAATGATGATCTTTTTTACCTGCTCCCACTTTCCAAAGCCAGCATTCGCACGTTCCACGTCCTTCCATACACGGTCGCGTACTTGTTGGTTCTGTGCCATCTCTTTGATGGTAGTGTATTTGATATCATGGCGTGAACACCACTCTTTAACACCAGGTTCATTTAAGATGCATATGGCGGCAGGGAATTTACGTCCTGAACCTATGACCATGCTCTGTTCTATGAGGTGGGAAGCTTTAAGTTCGTTTTCAATCAACTGAGGTGCTACATATTTACCTCCAGAGGTCTTGAACATTTCTTTTTTACGGTCTGTGATACGAATAAAACCGTCTTCAATTACTCCAATATCACCGGTGTGGAACCAATCGCCCGTCATCACTTCTGCAGTGAGCTCCGGCTGCTTATAATACCCCATCATGATGTTGGGGCCTTTTGCAAGTATTTCGCCGTCTTCTGCAATTTTAGCTTCAACACCATCAATCACTTTACCCACCGCGCCAATGCGAAGCATGCCGGGTTGCGCTGTAGTATTTACGGAGATCACAGGAGAGGTTTCTGTAAGGCCATAGCCTTCTAGAATAGGTACGCCAATTCCATTGAAGAATCGTGCCAATCGCGGTTGCAACGCTGCTGATCCGGATGCCACTGCTTTGATTTCAGTCAGTCCTAAAGCAGCGCGGACCTTGCTAAAGACAAGTTTGTCCGCAATGCCAAGTTTCCAATGGTAGAAGCCTCCATTTGCATGTTCAGGTTCCCATTGTAACGCAAGGCTCACGGCCCATTCAAAGATTTTAGTTTTCAGGCCGCCTGCACTTGTGCCGTTGGCAACAATGCCGTCAAAGAATTTCTCTAATAAACGAGGAACAGCAGTAAAAATGGTAGGCTGGCAGTAGTTTAAATCTGCTTTAATGGTTTCAATCGACTCTGCAAAGTAGATACTGGCGCCATTGTACATGTATAAGTATTGAATGAAGCGCTCGAAGCTGTGACAGACTGGAAGGAAGCTCAATGTTTTCGCTTCGCCTTTTACGAGCCCTGGAATACGCGGTGTAGCTGCAATGACATTGCTTACCACATTTTTATGGCTTAACATCACACCTTTTGGTAAACCCGTGGTTCCTGAAGTGTAAATAATGGTCGCAAGATCCTCGGGATTCACTGCATCACGGGCTTTCTCAACTTCAGCTTGACGGGTTTGATCCGCACCTAAGGCTAAAACTTCCGACCAGTGGTTTTTACCCTCGTACTGCTCGAAGGTGTAGACCTTTTTCATGTGCTTGCATTTGTCTAAAACGGCAGTTACTTTATCATAAAGCTCATCATTTGAGACAAAGCAGTATATGCTTTCGCTGTGATTGAAAATGTATTCATAGTCGGCCTCTGTCATGGTCGGATAAATAGGGACATCAACAGCGCCAATTTGTAATAATGCGTGGTCCATGATGTTCCATTCGCAGCGGTTGTTGTGAGAGATCAGAGCAACCTTATCACCGTGTTTAACTCCAAGCTCCAGCAATGCACGGCTCGTTTGGTCAACGGCTTCAATGAACTCTTTGGTACTGTATGAATTCCATTCACCTCCAACCTTAGAGGTCATCATCAACTTCATTGGTATGTGTTCCAATTGGTAGTGGGGAATATCGAATAATCTAGTAGGTTGTTTCATGGTATAATTTTCTGGGAAATGTGTGTTTTAGCGAACCATCAAGATACTAAAAATGTACTATTGACCTTTGTGTGAATAGTGATCGTACAAGACCTCACCACCAACGATAGTTTTGATTACGATAGTACTGTCTCGGAGGGTTGTTTTGTTGCTCCAAAGATCGGCGTTCAGCAGCGTGAAATTTGCCTGTTGACCTAGAGCTATACTGCCATAATGCGCTTCACCAAAAGCGCTATAAGCGGCACCGCGTGTCATTGCATAAATTGCCGTTCCGGGGCTTACGGTTTGGTCAGGTAAAAAACCATCTTTTGGCCAATGGTTCTTATCCTGACGATTCGTAGCCGCAAAAAATGTGGCTAAAGGATCGATGTGTTCAATGGGAAAATCGGTGCCAAAAGCGACACCCCCTCTAGACGCATTGAAAATTCTGCGGTAGCTGTATGCGTGCTGAATGCGATGCGGACCCAAACGGTCCTGCGCCCAATACATATCGCTTGTCGCGTGCGTGGGCTGCACAGAAGCTATGATGTTGGGATGTGCATAATAAGCACTGTCTTCTGGCGTCATGATTTGTGCGTGCTCTACCCGGAATCTAAGGTCTGCAATGGTGTCCAATTTATTGAAGCTCTCCAATAAAACGTGGTGTGCACTATCGCCAATAGCATGTACACAAAGTTGCCATCCGTTTTCTACGCATCGATCGCGCAATACCTCGAGTTCATCCGGACTCAGTAATGGTAGGCCGTAGTGATCGGGTAGGTCGTGGTACGGATCGCGCAGTAGCGCACCTCTGGATCCCAGAGCGCCGTCAAGATAAGCCTTGACACTTTTTACGCGCAGCAATGGTTTTTCAATCGGTCCGTTTGATTCAAAATAGCTTAGGTCTTCTTCTGTATTGCTTATCATGGCATTTACAAAAAGATTGAAGAGACCTTCCTCTTGCAAGGAGTCCAGCAGTAGGATTTGATTTTTTGATAAGCCTGCATCCGTCATAGCGGTTAAACCATACTTCACCAAGCTGTCTTGCGCCTGAAGCAATGCGGTTCGCCAAAATCTACTGCTCAATTTAGGTAGCTCAATGAGAGTTTCTGCGTTATCTATGAGTACACCATTTGATATACTTCCTCCTTCAATCTGGGTTTCATTAGTGATATTGAATGTGTCGAGCAGAGGTTGATTCACCCATGCTGCGTGCCCGTCAATACGAGTCATATAGATGTTGACGTTTTCGAAAATATCAAGATCAGTAGCAGACGGAAACGCCTTTTCTGGCCAGTCGTTTTGGTCCCAGCCACGCCCGATGATCCAATGGTTGTTTGGGTGATGCGCTATGTACGTTTTGATGCGCTCAAGGCACTCCTGCTTTGATGATGCACCAATGAGGTTTACTGTGCTCAAGGTGCGGGCATACCCAAAAAGATGACCGTGTGCATCAATGAATCCGGGATAGAGGTGCTGCCCCTCTAGGGACAATGTCTTTTTCGCTTTAGGAATTTTTTCACCTCGGCTATGGTCTATTATCGAAGCAATTTTACCGTCCTTGATTCCAATCGAAAAATTAGGATGTTCGCCAGAACTCACTGGTTTAGTGGAGGGTGTATGCAATTCGAAGTCCGTAAGCAGCACGTCAACTTCCTCAGCTGGAGTGCAATTACTCAGTGTGAAGATGAAGAGAAGGTTATAAACAACAAATTGGACAAAAGTGTGGGAAAGATTGCGCATAGAATACAAATGAGTTGGTACAAGAATACCTAAATTTGCCCAAATTCTTTTCAATAATGAACAGCACTGCCGTAGCCACTTTAGATCAGGCACAAGAAATGGGCCTTCGCCCCGAAGAGTTTGATAAAATCAAAGAGATTTTAGGACGCACTCCCAACTACCTTGAACTTTCCGTTTATGGTGTAATGTGGAGTGAGCACTGTTCGTATAAAAACTCAATCGTTTGGTTGAAAAAACTACCAAAGAAAGGTCCTCACATGCTTGTAGAAGCAGGTGAAGAAAATGCCGGTTTGGTAGATATAGGGGACGGGTTAGCGTGTTGTTTTAAGATTGAATCGCACAATCACCCATCTGCTGTAGAACCTTATCAAGGCGCTGCAACAGGCGTAGGAGGTATTAACCGTGATATCTTCACCATGGGTGCACGCCCTATTGCTCAGCTCAACTCATTGCGTTTTGGGAAACCTACTGAGGACCGCACAAAATGGCTGGTAAAGGGAGTGAGTAAAGGAATCGGTGATTATGGAAATGCCTTTGGTATTCCTATTGTCGGTGGTGAAGTTTACTTTGACGAATGTTACCACCAGAACCCATTGGTGAATGCGTTCTCTGCAGGTATTGTAGAGGTGGGTAAACAAATTTCTGCTACTTCTTCTGGTGTTGGTAACCCCGTGTTTATTGTGGGTTCTGCTACTGGAAAGGATGGTATTCACGGTGCTTCTTTTGCTTCAAAAGATCTCGACGAAGATTCAGCAGAAGATATCCCATCTGTACAGGTAGGTGATCCTTTCCAAGAGAAGTTGCTCTTAGAAGCAACCATGGAGTTGGCAACCACAGATGCGGTGGTAGGTATGCAAGACATGGGCGCAGCAGGAATTACTTGTTCCTCTTGTGAAATGTCTGCGGCTGGAGAGCACGGTATGGACATCTGGTTAGATAAAGTTCCATTGCGTCAAAATATGGAGCCTTGGGAAATCCTACTTTCTGAATCGCAAGAACGCATGCTGATCGTAGTAGAAAAAGGAAAAGAGCAAAAGGTCCTTGATATTTTTGATAAATGGGATCTTGAATGTGAAGAAATTGGTATTGTTACTGAAGGTGGAACAGTGAATTACTACTGGGATGGTGAGCTGATGGGAACGCTACCTGCAGAAAGTGCTGTTTTAGGTGGCGGTGCACCAGTTTACCATAGAGAGTGGTCGGAGCCGGGGTACTACCAAGAATTCAAAAAGTTTGACATTAACTCCGTTGAGGAGCCTGAAGATTTGAAAGCAGTTGCGACTGAATTGGTGGCTCTACCAAACATTGCTTCGAAGCGCTTTATTTATGAGCAGTACGACAGTATGGTTGGCACCCGAAACATGGGGACCAACGATCCTTCAGATGCGGGTGTTGTAAACATTAAAGGCACTGACAAGGCGCTTGCAATGAGCGTGGATTGTAACAGTAGGTTTGTACATGCGGATCCTGAAGTTGGCTGTGCTATGGCTGTTTCTGAGGCAGCAAGAAACATTACCTGTTCTGGTGGGATTCCCTCTGCGGTTACAAATTGTTTGAACTTTGGTAACCCGTACAACCCAGAGGTGTATTGGCAGTTCGTAGGATCAATCAAAGGAATGAGCGCGGCTTGTGAGAGATTTGAAACTCCGGTAACTGGGGGTAACGTTAGTTTTTACAACCAGACTCAGATCGGGGATAAAATTGAACCGGTTTTCCCAACACCGACCATCGGTATGATTGGTGTGGTTGAGGATAAAAAGTTCATTACCACGCTGAGTTACAAGGCAAAGGGTGATTTGATTTTCATGGTTGGTGCAAACCGTGATGATATTTCTTCATCCCAGTATTTGGTCAATATTCATGGAGTATCAAAAAGCTCCACACCGCACTTTGACCTAGAAGAAGAGTATGCGAATCAAAAGCAAGTACAGATGTTAATTCGTGAAGGTGTACTCAATAGTGCCCACGATTTAAGTGAAGGTGGGCTTTGGATTGGCCTATTAGAGAAAGGTTTTGCAAATGGCCTTGGCTTTGATATTACACTTCCCGCAGAACATAGAAAAGATGCAGTACTCTTTGGAGAATCGGCTTCTAGAATTCTTGTTACTGTGAGTGAGAAAAATAAAGATAAGTTCATCGACTTGATGATGCTCAATGGTTGTGACTTTGATCTTCTAGGTCATGTTACTAAAGGAAGTATTCGCGTTGATGATGAAGATTGGGGTCACGTTAATGATTACCAAGAAATTTACGATAATGCGCTAGGAGCTACATTGAGCGCGTAAATCGAATAACAGGATTAAAAATTAGGACGGCCTTTACGAGAGTAGAGGCCGTTTTCTTTTACGTAGCGACCAATGCGGTATTCGAGTCCAAAGGTAATGCC
>JAHEKP010000069.1 GCA_024638285.1 Cryomorphaceae bacterium | reverse complement strand
CGCACTGTGGCATCCTCCCCGCCTTTGAAAAAAGCTTCATAGTGATCCAAATCATGCTCGTGCACATTGGCCGACGCATTGAACCTATTCACCTTATCGGCAAAAAAGAACGTCTCCTTCTTAGGGCTACCATAGACCTCTGGATGGGCCGATAGCCAAAAATACAGGCTGCTGGTACCACACTTTGGGGCACCGCCAATAATGACATTAGGAAGAAGCGCTGGGTTCATGCGCGCAAGATAGTAAGATTACAGGCTAGACCGCAGCTTAAAAAATTCTTTGATCTACCCGAGAGACAAGGTTCCTATCAGCGGTGTACGCTTCTTAAATTGGATGCGTTGTATAGGCAACAAAATGGTTCCCGATGCTGCGCAACGGCAGCTGTCAATACGTATTTAACTCGCTCGTAAATCACTACATTTGAGCCAAGCCTTAGGCATTATGAACAACGCTAAAAAACAAATCTCTTCCGGCGCGTTAATTAACCTTGCTGGCATCCTTTTAGGTGCAGCACTCAATCTATGGCTTCTCCCAAAACTATTTAGCACTGAGGAGTTAGGAATGTACCGTTGGTTGGAGCGTACCGCTGTTCTATTTTCAAACATCCTTCTTTTTGGCGTCCACCGTTCCTTTACAAAGTTTTATTCCGACCCATCAAAAGATAAAAAAGCATTTGAAAGTGCTGTAGTAGGCCGCAGTACCTTACTTATGTTGAGCGTAGGAATAGTTGTCTTTATCGCAGGGCCGCTCATTGCTCCCTTTTTTAATTTTAAATCTGAAGACGCCTATTTACTTCGTTACCTCAGCTTCTTCATTGTGAGTGGCATGGCTTTTCTAATGGCCGTTTCTGCAGCAGCCACTACCAAGAAAATTGCCGTACCTGTATTCATTAAAAACATGGGGTTGCGCATCTCTATGCTTGCACTCGCCTTCATATTATTATTTACTAGTGGAATTTTTGGATTTAACCATTGGCTCATCGGATATGCCTGGGCTTCTTTAGCATTGGGCGCCGTAGCACTTTTATATGCTTGGAATAGAGTGAAGCCAACCTTTCTTTTCAAACATCTTTGGGCACCCATGGGTGGTGATGTCCAAAAATTTGCTTGGATCAGTGTCTTTAGTGTGCTCATTGAAATTGGGATAAATACACTCGATATTCAAATGCTCTCCATGCTCACAGACATGGACAGCGTTGGTATTTATGGGATGGCCTTTTTTATGGGTTCCGTTATAGACGGAATTCGACGGCCAATCAATCAAATGCTTGCGCCCCAGATTTCGACAAGTTGGAACAAAAACAACATGGTTGTATTAAAGAAGATTTATGAAAAAACCTCAAGCGCTCAAATGGTTGTAAATGCAGCTTATGTTATTCTCGTTGTGGTTAATGTTGAATGGATCTTTTCAATCATTCCCGATGGTGAGCGATTCTACCCGGCCATTCCCGTAGTGGTTTGGACCTTGGCTCGGAAGTACATCAATGCTGCTTTTGGCTCCAACGGAGAAATCATTGCCAACAGTCCATTCTACCAATTAAACATGCAAATCGGATCAGTTATGCTGGTCATTAATGTGCTCTTGAACCTACTTTTCATACCGCGTTACGGCATTTTAGGCGTTGCCTACAGTGGCTTAATAGCGGTTGTTTTTGTCAATACCATGCGGGCCATTATGATTTATCGAAAAAGTGGCCTTCAACCTTTTACCAAAGAAAGCCTCGCTATTTTATTAGGCACCTTAACCGTGGGGGCGCTATGTTATAAAATTCCCTTTGATGGCCTGCTCAAGTTTTTAGCTTCTGGAGTTATCGTGCTTACTGCCCTAGTGGTCAATAGAAAATTCATTAAAAATCTGCTGCTGCGGTAAGCATACGTACCTTTATTCCCCTTGAAAGTCGCATATATTCAAAATAGAGTCCAATTAGGAGGTCGTTTCCAGGTCACTTTCGAAATGACGAAAGTCTTGAACGCTATGGGCATTGTACCCGACTTTTATTGTTATCGCCATAGGCTGACCTTGGCAGATATTGAGGCGCACTATGGGGCACCTATAAAGCTTAATTTCAAGCCTATAAAAGAGCCTAAGCTGCCTTTTGAATGGAACATCACACGCTTCAACAGCGACGTCAACAAACATATACGGGGCTACGACTTAATCATCAACAGCAACAATACCAGCTTAGGTCTAGACCCTTCTTTAAATTGCATCAGCTACGTACATTACCCGCGAAAAGCGCGCCTTATGGGCGGCATTTCGTTGGCCAAGCTTTTAGATATTGGAAGGGATCCAATGCAACTGAATGCTTTACGCTACCGTTGGCATAGAACCGTTGGTCCACAAGATTTACAAATTGCGAACAGTGCCTTCACTGCAGCCCGGTTCGAGCAATACTATGATACAGCGGTATCCGGTATTCTATATCCTCCAGTGGACATCCATTTTAAAGAACGTGAAAAAGTAGGTCGTCGCATCGTTAGTTTAGGACGTTTCTCACCCAACAAACGTCAATTAGAGCAAATAGAAATGATGGCCAATCTGCGCGAATACGAGCTCTATTTGATTGGATTTAAAAATGATGTCGAATACTTCAATCGGTGCGAAAAAGTCATTACAGAATTAAAGCTCACCAATGTTCACCTTGTAGCCGATGCTTCAGAAGAAGAGCGCAATACGCTTTTAACCTCAGCTGCTTTTTTTATTCATTCGCTCCGTGAAGAGCCCTTTGGTATCACAACGGTTCAAGGAATTGGGGCAGGCTGCATACCCATAGTGCACAATAGCGGTGGCCAGAAAGAGGTTGTCCCCTTTGAGGAGTTGCGTTACGAAAATGAAGCTGCTATACCGGACCTTGTGCGTGCACTTGAAAAATCGGACCGTGTAGATGAACTTCGTACGACCCTGCAAAAACACATCGCTGCCTACGATAGTTCTTCATTCAGAGATCAATTCAGCGCGTTGCTGGAACAAAAACTTCCCAAAACATGAGAAAAGATAAGCTCCTAAAAGAGTGGTTTGAATTCAATAGGAAGTATTGGAAAGCACTCAAGCTACGTTCAAAATTACACGGTCACCTTACTAATAGTGCCGGGTTACCTGATGCTGTTTTAGCGGATGCAGAACCTGTATTTGTGCTTTCAACAGGGCGTGTTGGGACCATGCTGCTCACCCGTCTTTTTGAATTAGAAAACGGCTTACACATTGAACACGAAGCACTGCCCGAAATGCTCTATGCAGGCAAACTCGCTTACGCAGACCCTGCGAACATTGAATTTATAAAGGGCGCATTTATGGCCGGGCGGTATGAAGCCATCCGGGATTGCCAGATCAGCAATTTGCGTTACGTAGAGACCAACAACCGTTTGACCTTTTTTGCACCAGCCATGGCAGCGTTGTTTCCAAATGCCAAGTTTATTCACCTGCTGCGCCATCCGGACAGCTTTGTCTCTTCGGGTATTCAGAGAAATTGGTACACGGGAAAAACCATCACAGATGAAGGACGTATCGCACCCCCTAAAGAGTTAGGAATAGAACGCCAACAGGATAAAATTGCTTGGTTATGGAATGCGACCAATGCCTTTATTGAGGAATTCAAGGTAGGTGCTGGTAAGGACAGGACCTTGACGGTTCGCTCAGAGGATTTGTTTTCTAATGCGGAAGAAGCGGAGCGTATATTGAATTGGCTCGATTTTAAAGCCGATAAAAGGAGCATTCAAAAAGTGCTTGATACGCCTGTGAATAGCAGTCGCAAGAAAAAAATCAGCCAAGAATACAATCCAGATTTAACACCACTGGCAAAGAAGTACTACGGACATTAATCCATTAATAACTCTGGATAGAATACCTCGTAATCTTTGCGGTAAATGCGCTGTAATCTGCGACGCTGATCGTCTGTTAACTCCACTTTTTTCGTTGATCGATTGACGTTCAATCGCACCTCCTTTTCGTAAGGCGTGCCCAGCTGCTCAGCTACTTTGGCAAAGTCCTCATCGAAATTTTCGAATCGACCTATAAAGTCCATGTTAGGAATATCAATGATGGAGGTTTGCGCTCGCAAATGCTCGTCACATTGAGTCACATCTTGACCCTCCACCCAGCTCAAAAACGCATCAAAATCTTGCATGCGCGCATGTTCATCAGGTGTGAACCTGAAGTAGTTCTGTACGGTGACTTTATCCTTCCAACAACTGATGAATTTTTCTTCAGGGTTGCGTACAAAAGCGAACTTGTAGAAGTCTCGAACAGCGCGTTTTGAATACGGCATGGCCGATCCATAAATCAATGATCCAGGACTGCTATCTGAAGAAAGGTAGTTGTTGATTGTGCGTGAAGCCACCTTGTAATTGCGGAACCATATGGCCTTATAGCGGTAACTGTATGACATGAAAAAGCGCTCTTTCTTAAAAAGCTTCAAGACATACTTATTCCAATAAAAGTGTCTGAATTTATACGGTATTTCGCTAAGGTTCAATTTCATTATCGCGCAAATGTGGTGCTAAAATACATGAACCTACCGGAAGCAGCTACGGGCAGCGTTAAATTGAACTACTTTTACCTTCCAACTTAGAAAAAATTCCATGTCCGCCATTGAAATCCTTTTTGAATCCAATCAAATCATAGTCATCTCCAAACCGGCGGGTACGATCTCTGAACATAATAAATTTGAGGCCGATAATGCAGAGGCGTTGGTGCGTGCTCATTTGAGTGAAAAAGTAAAAACTCCATTCGTTGGTATTACGCACCGTTTGGACCGAGTAACGAGCGGCATCTTACTTATGGCAAAGCGTCCGGGTGCATTAAAGACCATCAACCAATGGTTTGAAAACAGATACATCAAAAAGACCTATCTAGCTATAACAAGCACGGCTCCTAAGGATTCCGCTGGAGTGTTGGAGCATCATCTTTGGACGGATGTAGAAAATAAAAAAGCCATGGTTGTCGGCGCTAAAAAGAAAGGGGCTAAGCAAGCGCAATTAAGCTACCGCACATTGGCGGTCACGGACTTTGGCTGTTTACTTGAAATCAAGCCTAAAACAGGGCGATTCCATCAAATCAGGGCACAATTGGCCCATATTGGTTGTCCCATTATAGGGGATGAGAACTACGGAAATGCGCAACCTTATTTAAAACAGCAAATCGCACTGCATGCTTACAAACTGGAGCTTCCTGAAGCAATTAATGATTGTCCGGTACAGTTTACGGCCGATCTTCCAGATACCGGGTTATGGTCTCGCTTTGCGGATCAATTCAAATAACGGGCTTTAATACGAATATCATTATTAGCGAAATCGCCTTCGTTATTCGCAAACAATTCAACGGAAACTTTTTGTGCACCGGACATGGCATATGCGGCACGGAAATCTTGATTGATGCGTGTTAATCGTTCTATTAATTCCATTTTTATCTCTTGCGCATCGACATCATTCCAAGAGGACCCTTCTTTGGCTTCGAGTCGAATCTCTAACGTCTTATCGCCTGTGGCGTCTTCCGAAGTACTTAATTGGAACGTATTGCAACGCTCCACTAATATGGGAACCTCAAACATGGATTCTTGCACATCAACTGGGCTAATATTCGCGCCAAAAAATGCGACAGTCATATCCGCACGGCCGTAATGGAATAGTAAAGGCAAGTCCGTTCTAGGTAATGTGATTTCAGATTTATCTATTCCCAATTCCTCAAAAATTTCATACAATTCCTTAATGGTTACTTGATGTCCACGGTCGTGAATATTGTAACGAACTTTAGGTGCTACGTAATGGAACCTACAGACAGTGATGATAAGCTCACCTTCCTCAGAATTTTGAACCAGGAAATCTGAAGGATTGTATTGAAAAATCATCGGCAAAGCACCTTCATGACGCATTAATCGAGCACGCAGTTTATCATTTGTGCGCATCAACCGTCTTACACTTATGGTAAAGTCATTTTCAGATCCAATATTCAGCTCTAAATCCGATGCACCTAAAGAACTGTAGACTTTCTTAATCCCTCTTGAATACAAGAAATCACGCATACCTTCCGACATAGACTCTCCACCAAAAATGAATGAAATATCGTAATCCTGCCAAGGCACCGAATCACCCTCAACCAATTGTTTTAAAAACGGGGGGTAACCCATCACAACGTATTTGTAATTCGTACCAAACTGCAGCAGTGTATTTTCAATTTTGGTCTTTTCCGGCCCCAACGACTTCAGCCGCGAAAACGGAACACAACTCATGGTCACATTTACCCCTGTAGCCCAAGGACCCAGTGCAAATGCGTTTAGGATAAAAGCAGGTTCCTTACCAAACAGCGTTTCAAAACCAAAACGTATGATTTTTGCATTTCGCTTCCGCTCTGTTTTACCACGAACCCAGTTCGTTGCCGTTCCGCTTGAACCAGAAGATTCGTCAAAAATGATATTACGCTCCGGTATTTGACCGTCCATACAACGGCTGTCCATATCAAACTTCTTAATGTAATTTTCCTTATCCATCCAAGGAATGTCCTCAATGAGTGGTGTCCATCCATTGAATCTAGGTTCAGTAAAGGAGCGTTCTTCTAGAAACGCCTTGTAGGCGGGTACATTGCGCTTCGCGGATCTAAATTGATAATAAGCGCGTGCACGACTATTGAAATTTCGTAGCTTATTAAATCCTGGAACGTAAAGAAATTTAATGGCCCATGGGAAGGTTAAAAACAGTTCTCTGTAAACACCACCTAATCGAGCGTAGTAATAGACTAGTATACGTTTCATGATAAAATAATTTTATTCGT
>JAHEKP010000068.1 GCA_024638285.1 Cryomorphaceae bacterium | reverse complement strand
GTACCTGTTGGCGCGCCTCGATGATTGTAGGCCCCCCAAGCCAATAAACCGGTAACATCTCCTAAAGAACTTGAGGTTTCAAATTCATGTTTTTTACGCGTGCCGTCACCGTTTAATAATATACCTAGCTTCTTTAGTTCGGCATCAATGGAACGGGCTTCTGACAAATCTTCAAAACGCGTACCAGGGGTGTTTCTAAGGCCAGCTCGTACGTTATTCAATGTTTTGCTCAGCTCTGCATACCTCGATTTTACTTCGTTTGAACGCGCCATAAGTGCATCCACGCTTTGGTTGAATTCCATATCAATGCCCTCGTAGTTATACAAATGGTTGACTTTGAATTCGTGACGATCAACTAAGGTCTCAAGTATCCCGTTCGTTGATCTGCTCAAGCTCACATAGTAGGTGCCTGGGAGCACAAATGTGGTTCCGTAAGCTTCCGTAATAGGTTCGCCATTTCTGCGGATAGAGGCTTTGCTGCTCATGCGTCCGTCCCACGTGTGACGTGAAATGCCCTTGCTGTCTGCTTTTGTGAAGCGAGTAACAGGGTTGCCTAAAGAATCAGAAATCTCAAATAGCAGATAGGGCTTTTCTTCCCAGTCTTCCTGTTGCAATTGCTCTAAACTAGGATAGTGGGGCAGTTCATTATTTGCTTCTGGCCTATCTGTCTTCACGCGTTTCGCGCCATCTGACAGATACCATTCGAAGGTGGTGCCGACTTCAGGATTTTTCGCTTTGTAGAGCTGTGCACCTTTGTAATCAGAACCTCCGATACTGGCGCGTCGAAACAACAGCCCTGGTTTCGTAGTGAAGAATGCAGCTTCTTGTTCGAGCACATATTCCAGTTCACGCAGTGGACTGTAGTTATCAAGAACATAGAATCCGCGTCCGAAAGTTCCTAGAACCAAGTCGTTCTCGCGCTCCTGAATGGCAATATCTCGTACGGCAATAGTGGGGAGTCCACTCTTCAATGGGACCCAGTCCTCACCTCCATTAAGCGTAAAGAATACACCAAACTCTGTACCGACAAAAAGTAAGTTGGGATTGATGTGATCTTCTGCAATGCTATACACGCTGCCGCGTTCGGGTAGATCTGCGGCAATATCTTCCCAGCTTTTCCCACCGTCAGAACTCTTAAATAAGTACGGTTTGAAATCGCCATTCTTATGGTTGTTGAATGCTGCGTAAATAACTTTTTTGTCGTGCTGAGATGGCATGAGGTCCTGCACATACACCAGTGGTAGATTTAGTGATCCTACTTGTGTTTTAGGTAAGCCTGAGAAGCTTTTTATACTGTTCCAATTCTTACCATCATTTTCTGATTTCCAAACCAATCCATCATCTGTTCCTACCCACAGGTGTCCAGCATTTAAAGGACTTTCGCGGAGTGTGACAATGTTTCCGTAGATCGAAGTGCTTTTATGAAGGGCAATGGCTTCAGGACCCCAGTACCGGTCCATGATAGGCAGCGTATTACGGTCCAATTGTCTACTGAGATCCCCGCTGATAGTCGTCCAACTTTCACCGCGATCAGTACTTTTAAATACTTTATTGGCTGCGAAATATAAAGTCTTTTTCTGATGCTTACTCGCAACGAGCGGAGCATCCCAATTCCAGCGGTAAGGTGCCTCCTTGTAACGCGGTTGAGGTTGAATAGGCGTCTTTTCTCCAGTCTGCTTATTGAAACGAACCAACCATCCGTACTGCGCTTGCGCATATACGATATTAGCGTCGTCTGGATCCGTCGCGCTCTCAAAACCGTCACCTCCATTCGTGACAAACCAATCACTATTGATGATGCCGCGTTGGTTGATGGTTTGCGAAGGTCCACCTAGACTATTGTTGTCTTGAGTTCCCCCGTAGATATTATAAAACGGCCAATCATTGTCGACTGCCACACGGTAAAACTGGATGGTCGGCAAATTTGCTTTCCAATTCCAGCTAGACATTCCGTCCCACGTTTCGTACAATCCCCCGTCAGTACCAATGTACATGTGGTTCGTATTCGCAGGGTCAATCCACAAACAGTGGTTGTCTACATGTTTGAATCGTTTGGGTATGTTTTTAAAGGTTTTTCCACCGTCTGTACTTACATGAGCATAGGTGTCCATGCTGTATACTGTATTCACATCTGTCGGGTGACAAACAAATTCAACATAGTAGTTCCCGGAGGTCTCATGTCCTGAACGTTTAGTCCAGCTCTCTCCACGATCCGTAGATGAATATGTTCCATGTCCCTCAACCGTAGCATAAAGCACATCCGGATTCGCTGGCGAGATATCCATGCCAATTCTTCCTAAGTCGCCTCCGGGGAATCCATTACTCACTTTGTTCCAATGGGCGCCGCCGTCCGTACTTTTATACATAGCGCTGTTGGGTCCTCCACTTAGATGCGTATAAACGTGTCTTCTGCGCTGGTGTGCTGTTGCATACAGTGTTTGGGGATCGCGCGGATCCAAATGTATTTCGTTAAAGCCGGTCTGGTCGTCAACAAATAGAATGCGTGTCCAAGTTTGACCGCCGTTTTTTGATTCATAAATACCGCGTTCTCCACCGGAGGACCACAACGGCCCATAGGCAGCCACATAGAGATGGCTTCCGTCTGTAGGGTCTATGGCAATCATTCCAATGTGCTCACTGGTTTCTAGACCGCTTTTTGTCCAGCTTTTTCCTGCATCACGACTCACATACAGGCCATCGCCGTAGGCTACTGAGCGTTGGTTGTTGTTCTCGCCAGTACCCACCCAAATGACATTAGAATTGTTAGGGTCAATCGCTATACACCCTGTGCTGTAGCTTCCTTCACTGTCAAAAACAGGATCAAAGGTGGTTCCGTTATTTGTCGTTTTCCACACGCCTGAAGATGCCAACGCGAGGTACATCGTTCCTGGATTTTTAGTATCCACTGCTAAGTCAGCAATACGCCCAGATGTGGTCGCCGGTCCTACATTGCGAAACTTGAAGGCACTAAGGTTCGTTTTCGCCCAGAGCGGCTGATCTTCCTTGCTTTTGCGTTGCGCTTGTGCAGGAAGTGTGAATAGAATTGCAAAAAGAACGACTACTGCTGAGGTAGTGCGACGAAATGAATGGCTCATTCGAAAGTAGGTTTAAAATGAATTGGACCGCAATGGATGCGGTCTCCGCAAATTACGTTAAAAGATGCAAAATGCCTTAGAATTTCCAGGTCGAACCGATGGAAAGTATGGAGCGTTGTCTCGTAATGGCCAAAGCTTCGGTATATGCGGCGCTAAACGGATAATATTGAGTGGATTGACGGAGTTGACTCCAGCTCATAAAAAAGGTATTGCCCTCACTGTGAAGAGAGATGCCCAAACTGCGTCGCCATTGTGCAGCGCGCCCTTCCTGAAAGGCGTTTGTGTAGCCGCTGCCGCCCCGCAAGGTAATGGGGCCTAGTCTTAACTCTGCACCTGCACTTAGCGTGTGTTGGTCAGTTAATTCTTCATTAATCACGGGGTTAAGATAGCGTTCAGCCCTACTTAAAGCTGCGGAAAAATTATGCGGGATGTAGGTGTGGCTAACGGTGATGAGGCCTAATCGGCCACCGACTAGTGTGAAGCCTGACTTCAATTTAGGCGCAGTCATCATGCTCCACTGGTAGAGGAGCCCATAGCCTTCTGCTTGCGTAATGATTTGGTTCACAGACGAGCGGTATGCAATCATTTCTGTGTCCCAATTTTGAGTAAAACTGTACACTTGCGGAAGATCAATGGCCAGCCCAAAGCGAAGCGCTTGGGAGGGGCGGTAAAGCAGTCCTGCATTTGCAGTAATTCCCACGCCGCTATTATCCCAATAGTCCAAAACATCGAAAGAAGTGAGGTCCGTTGTTTCGGCATAACTCTCTTCGTGTGCTACCGTTACCTTTTCATAGGAATGCATGATTTTAACGGAAGCCCCGTAATACAGTTGTTTATTCGCTGCTGTACCAAAACCTAGGGTCCATTGATTTTTCATGCCTGTTCTGTGAAGGTCGTGAACGAAATCTGTGTTGTTGAGATTAGCTGTGCTGTAGTATTCACCGGTGGTGTCGTTGCGGTCCGATGCATAGCTTTGGTACAGCATGTCTTCATACGGTCCTACCCAAGGAAGATCGTCTGGAGCAACATAATGGCTGTTTTCAATCCATTGTTGTTGTATGCTTCCACCGCCATTCTGGGTGTAGCGCAAATTTTGACGGAACAGGTCGTCAGAATTGTAGGTGAAGAATACGTTCCATCCGGTTTCTGGTTCTGTGCCAACGTAGCCCAGATTGGCTACATTTAAGGTTAATGCGTTTCCGGTTGGGAATTGGTTGCTGTTTTTGAAGTTCGTGGTGCTGTAGATGGAAAGGTCGCTTCCAAAGGCGGCTTGTCTATAAAGACCTGCTCCAGCCGGGTTTTCTGCAAGTGCGGTGAAGGATCCGCTCATTGCGGTCATAGCGCCGGAAAGACTGTTGTAACGGGCATCTCCCCAAAGCACGGGTTGGTTGAGTTCCGCGAAATAGTCTACACTTTGTCCGCTTCCGTTAAAACATAGGAAGATGAGCAATGCCAATACGGGCGTCTTTTTCATCGTCTTCGTGAGCCGCTAGAATTTGAAGTAGATCCATTGCGTACAGGGGCGGATGGCGTGTACGAATTGGAGCTGCGTGTTGCTGGCGTGCTTTCAGAGCGGTAACTACCGTTGCGCTCGAAATTAGATCTAGAATTGGGCTGCGAGTAATTAATATCACTGCGAACAGAATTCGTAGGCTTTACTGCTGCGTTCGGTCTGCTGCTGCTTGGTCTTGTGCTGGTAGGAGTGCGAAGAGATTTTTGCGCACTTTCAACCAGCGGTTGCACCCAACCTCTGGAGGTAGTAACGGGTGCCGTGCCGGATTCTTGTACGATAGGTGCCCGCCAATCTGTAGAATAGATGTCCGTTCGGCCGTTAGTGCTGCCTTGCCCTCCGCTTCTGCGGTATTTGTTCGGGCGACGACCGCCATAGTTGATCCCACTTCGGGTTGGTTCGTTTGAAGGTGATGAGGCAGTCGTGCCAAAATTGGTCACGCCGTTCCATGCATTCATCCCAAAGCCATAAGGATTGTATCCGTACGGATAATATCCCATTCCCCAGCCCGAATTCCAATCGTTGTTCCAACCGTACGGGTCGTAAGTATATGGTGAAAATCCACCCATCCCCATACCGCTGTTCCAGACGTAGGAGTTGTAGCCAAAGCTATTATAGCCGTAAGGATGATAGCCGCCCATACTGTTCCACGGGTTACTTCCCATGGTGTTGTTCCATTGAGGGTAGAAGAACGTACCAAATCCGGGGGTCCAGTAGTTTCTACTGTTGTTCCACCATTGATGATTACGGCCCTGAAGTGGTGCGGAAACTAAAGGTTGATTCCCTTCCCATATGAGCGCGTATTCCTCATCTGTGTAGGGTTCTCCGTCCATGGTTCCCATGGCTTTTGCACTGGCAAAACGTGGCGCGGGAAGCGCAGGGTTGAAGTAGTTTTCGTCTTCGTAATAATTGTCCGTTAAACTCACTGAGGTCCCGCATGATGATAACATGAGGGAAGAAATGAATAGTAGTAGTATGGGCTTCTTCATAACTTCAGTAGATTTGCGTTCTATTTTACAAGGTACAAAAGTTATACCAAGCTCAATTACATGGCAAAACATCTCACAACACGCGAGGACGATTATTCGAAATGGTACAATGAATTGGTAGTCAAAGCAGATTTGGCTCAAAACTCAGGTGTACGCGGTTCTATGGTGATCAAGCCTTATGGCTTTGCCATTTGGGAACGCATTCAAGCGGACCTCGATAGACGATTCAAAGAAACGGGACACATGAATGCCTATTTCCCGCTGTTTATCCCTAAATCCTATTTTTCGAAAGAAGCTTCGCACGTCGATGGATTCGCCAAAGAATGTGCTGTGGTTACCCATTACCGGTTAATGGATGACCCAAATGGAGGTGGAGTTGTGGTGGACCCTTCTGCGAAATTGGAAGAAGAATTGATTGTTCGCCCCACTTCTGAAACCATTATTTGGGATACCTATAAGGATTGGATTCAGAGCTACCGTGACCTACCTATACTAGTGAACCAATGGGCCAATGTAGTGCGGTGGGAAATGCGTACGCGTCTTTTCTTGAGAACAGCGGAGTTTTTATGGCAAGAAGGCCATACTGCTCATGCCACGAAGGAAGAAGCCATTACGGAGGCGGAGACTATGTTGAATGTATACACCGATTTCGTTCAGGATGTCATGGCTATTCCAGTATTGCGAGGTTTGAAAACGGAAGGAGAACGTTTTGCGGGTGCGCTTGAGACTTATTGTATCGAAGCGTTGATGCAAGACGGCAAGGCATTACAGGCAGGAACATCCCATTTCTTAGGTCAAAATTTCGCCAAGGCATTTGATGTGAAATTTCAGAACAAAGAGGGCAAACAGGAATACGTTTGGGCAACCTCATGGGGTGTGAGTACGCGACTCATGGGAGCACTTATAATGACGCACAGTGACGATAACGGACTGGTATTGCCGCCTAAATTGGCCCCGTATCAGGTGGTTATCGTACCTATTTATAAAGGACAGGAGCAATTGGATGCCATTAGCGCAGTTGCTGAAGATTTAATGGGCCAGTTACGTGCAGAAGGTATTACCGTAAAATACGACAATCGCGATACGCACAAGCCGGGGTGGAAGTTTAATCAATACGAACTTCAAGGGATTCCTTTGCGCATTGCTATCGGCCCTAAAGATTTAGAGAAGGGAAGTGTTGAATTGGCGCGTAGAGATACCCTCAC
>JAHEKP010000011.1:2370-33832 GCA_024638285.1 Cryomorphaceae bacterium | reverse complement strand
AAGAACTGAAGTATACCGAAGGTTTTTTAGCCGGTGTAACGAAAAAGTTGAGCAATGAGCGTTTTGTTGCCAATGCTCCTGAAGCCGTGGTCGCTTCGGAACGTAAAAAAATGATGGATGCGGAAGGTAAAATAGCACTCATTATCCAGCGCTTGGTAGCCTTGAAAGGTTAAGGTAAACGACTAAAAAAGCCCGGCGCAGAGCGCCGGGCTTTTTTCATGTCGAGCCGCGCCCGCAGTGAATAGAAATCTTGTTCCGGGAATAACCAAATCACCATTGTCAAGGAACAGATGTATCTACTTTGCTGCGTGCATACCTAAGGTGTATACGGCTTTACATACGCGCTTAACAGGCATTCCTTTTTTACGACGACTCACATAGATTTTAAGATCAACACTACGTTTACCGCTAGGGGCTAAGCTACTCTCAACAACAAGCGTCTCCTCTAAATTGGCGTTGTCGTAGATTTTAAGATCCATGTTTTTGACTTTGTCCTCAAACCGCACGTTAAGCAAAAGCTGGTTCATACGTCCACCTTTAACCTCATTCAATAGTTGCATCAAATTCCAAATGGATAATTGGCCATTAGAATTAACCATTGATGAAGTAATGATGAAGTTGTCTTTTGTCCTTAAAGGACCACTTTTTCGTACAGAATTGATGAAGTTTTTCATTCGCTTTAAATCAAAAAAAAACGCCCTCACAATGTGAAGGCGTTTTCTATTTATAATGGGTTAATTGCTTATCGTAACCTATGCCTTCACGTATGGATATAGCAACCCCTTCCACTTATAATTGCGGTTATTGAAGTTGACAATAGGATTCATCGTTTGTTGCATGGGACTAATGTAATCGTATTTCTGATTTTTGGGCAGAAAACGATCGAAAATTAACAGAATTCTACTTTTTTATTTAATTCTGGCGCCAATTCAGCCAGATTTGCCACATTTCGGCCGGTTTCTTGCCTTGCAAATCACGATGTAGTGACTTCACAGCGGGTCTTGGGTTATTAATGCCTGCAAAAAGTTTGAGCGTTGTAACGCTACTTTTTCTATATGCATCCAGCATTTGCATTCTTTGTCCTTCCGCCTGTCCGCGAGGCTGAAAATTCTTAGTGTTCATGTTGCGCCAGTACCATTGTAGATCTTTAGTTGCAAACATTTTCATGGCATTTAAGGAGCCGTATACATCCCCTTTGACGCGGTAAAGTTCCATAAGCTGCATTGCCGCATTTCCATTGCGTGGTGCGATTTCAATAACGCGCTCGTAAAGGTCAAGTGCTTCACCGATACTGCTGTTGTATCTCTTTACCGCTGCCAATTGGTTGAGTGTTAAAATATGATTAGGATGAATCTCAAGCGCCCGATTAAAAGCATTTTCCGCTTGAGCCAGTTTCTTTTCTGAAGGAATTTGACCATTTGCCGCACGCATATGACTAAGTCCTTCGAAGTAGGCCATAGGGTTGTTGTAGATGTCCATTTCAAAGCAAACATTTTGCGCTTTTTGGGCATTAATCTGCATGCTTCGTACGTTTCCAGACATATAACCGTCTAAACAATCTTTAGCAGCTCGCTCGCCTTGAACCCGGTTTTGACCTACAAATAGGGCAAAGAGTCCTGTTAAACTAGCTAAAATCACTCCTGCGATAGGGCGGATCTTAATCGACGGTTTCGTGTATGCCGCTGCGAATCCCAGCGCAGTGGCAAGCGGGAGTAAAAGTGTCGCGCGCTCAAGTGGGAATTCACCAAAACCATATACTGTAAAGCCGACGATGGTTAGCGCGAAAAATAATCCACGCTCGTGTTTAATTGTTTGGCTAAAACCTAAAACTAGTAGCGCTATGAAGAGCAGAGCTCCCGCAATTCCAGTTTCACTAAGCATCCACAATAAATCGTTGTGGGGACGGAGTATTGACGTCTGTCCGCTCATCACGCTTTCATTCGTGCCTTTTAGACCAGTACCTGGATACTCAATTTTCCATTGGCCGCCACCGACACCTGATACGGGCTGGTCCATAAACATCTCCCAAGATGCGTTCCAGTAGTGTAGACGACTTTGAATGGTGTCGCTATTGAATATTTTTTCACTGCCTGCTGCAAAGACGGCGACTACGATCCCAATTGAAATTACTCCCAATGAAATTAGTCCAACAGTCCTGCGCTGTGCATTTCCTTTTAACGCGTAGTACGCCACAGCTATGCCAGTCATGACAACTGCGCCAAGCCAAACGCCTCGCGTCCTTAAAAGTAGGATACATAAGACGGCCAGACCGACACTTATGCGTTGTAGCCACAAACCTAACAGGCCCTCTTCACGAGCATTTAAAGCAAGTGGAACCAGCAATAATAAACTTGCGGCGGCATAGTTTTTATGTGTGAAAAGTGGGCCGTTTGCAAGATAAATATCAGATGCTTTGTACGCTTCTACAAGGGAAGGGAGAAGACTAAAAGCAGCAATTAATAGCGCTGCTTGGGCACCTGTGGCCAATGCTTGAATGCCATTAGATTTTTCTTTGCGGAATAATGCAGCACTTAATTGGACCCAAAGGAACAAAAGTGCAATTCGAGCCGCGTATCCCAACAACTCCGAACCTGCATGAACACTCCCGATTTTAACTAACGGGAGCAAGAGAAGCAATGTGATTACTCCAAAAATGCTGAGGCCCTCACCACCATGCTTGCGCGTCACAACACTTCCCACTATGCCAACAGCGGCAAGAAGCGTAATGCGGAGCCAAAGACCTATATCTTGACTGCTAGAATCGACAGCAAGTAGCAGGAGCAGAGGCATGTAGAAAAAGAGGGAGCGCAAAGACTTCATAAAAATCGATTTGTTCAAATATAACGAAAGGAATCATTGCCTGATTCTGCCTTATCTTAGAGGTCCCAAATACTTATCACAGACTATGGAAAACCAGGCTCCGTACGTACCTAAAAACAAGGTGCGCATTGTCACTGCCGCTTCACTTTTTGACGGACACGATGCAGCAATCAATATCATGCGTCGAATCATTCAAAGCACTGGGTGTGAAGTTATACACTTAGGACACGACCGCTCCGTTGAGGAAGTAGTGGATACTGCCATTCAGGAAGATGCAAATGCAATTGCCATGACCTCTTACCAGGGTGGACACATCGAATACTTCAAATACATGTATGACTTGTTACAAGAAAAAGGAGCAGGGCATATAAAGATATTTGGTGGTGGTGGTGGTACAATCCTTCCTGAAGAGATAGATGAATTGCATGCTTATGGCATTACGCGATTGTACCATCCGGACGACGGAAGAAAAATGGGGCTGCAAGGCATGATCAATGATTTGGTGGCGCAATCCGATTTTTTAGTTGGAGATGCATTGCCTTCAGATTTAGCATCGCTTCCCTCCGCGAGCACAGCGACCATCGCGCGCTGGATTAGTGCAGCTGAGAATTGTGGAGATCAACATCGCTCTGCTTTAGAGGAAGTCTCCGTGAAAGCAGCGACCATTGCTACGCCTATTTTAGGGATTACGGGTACCGGTGGTGCGGGAAAGAGTTCCATGGTGGATGAATTAGTTCGCCGATTCCTCTTAGATTTTCCTGAGAAACGTTTAGCAGTGGTTTCAGTCGACCCTTCGAAAAGAAAAACAGGCGGCGCATTGCTGGGCGATCGTATTCGTATGAATGCGATTAAAAATGGCAATGTTTTCATGCGTTCATTAGCTACTCGTCAAGCGAACCTTGCATTAAGTGCGCATGTTCAAAATGCCTTAGACATTCTAAAAGTCGCCGGCTTTGATTTGATCATCCTAGAGACATCAGGAATTGGGCAAAGTGATACGGAAATATTAGACCACAGTGATGCCAGTTTGTATGTGATGACTCCAGAATACGGAGCGGCAACGCAATTGGAAAAAATCGACATGCTGGATTTCGCCGACCTCATCGCTTTGAATAAATTCGATAAACGCGGTGCGTTAGATGCACTTCGTGATGTTAAAAAGCAATATCAGCGCAATCATAATTTGTGGGAGGAAGATCCAGAGACGATGCCGGTTTTTGGAACCATTGCAAGCCAGTTCAATGATCCGGGTACCAACAGCTTATATAGTGCAATTATTGAGATGCTCAACGATAAGGCAAATGCAGGATTTGCCAGCACTTTTGCCTTGACTGGGGAGATGAGTGAGAAGATTTTCATTATTCCTCCAAACAGAACACGCTATTTAAGTGAAATTTCTGAAAGTCACCGTATTTACCGCGATCAGATCATGGCACAAGTAGAGGTCGCAGACAAGTTATATGCTTTACAACGTTCCATGGAAACCGTGGAGGACGAGGAATTAATTGGCCAATTGAAATTAAGCTTCGACCGGATCAAAATGGATCTTGATCCACACCATTGGGAGCGCTTGCAGCAATGGGAAGCAACGGTTCAGCGTTATAAAGATCCTGTTTACACCTTCCATGTTCGTGGCAAGGCAATTAATATTAAGACACATACAGAGAGTTTATCGCATACTCAAATCCCTAAAGTCGCACTACCAAAATACCGTAGTTGGGGTGATATTCTACGCTGGTTACTTCTAGAAAATGTTCCCGGTGAATTCCCTTACACAGCAGGTATTTATCCGTTTAAAAGAGAAGGTGAAGATCCCACACGCATGTTCGCAGGAGAGGGAGGCCCCGAGCGCACAAACAAGCGTTTCCATTATGTAAGTTTAGGGATGCCGGCAAAACGATTGTCCACCGCTTTTGATAGCGTAACGCTGTACGGAAATGATCCGGATCGTCGCCCAGATATTTACGGTAAGATTGGAAACGCTGGGGTTAGTATTTGCTGCTTGGACGATGCGAAAAAACTATACAGCGGTTTTCGATTGACAGACGCTACGACTTCAGTATCTATGACGATCAATGGTCCTGCACCAATGCTGTTGGCTTACTTCATGAATGCGGCAGTTGATCAAGAATGTGAGTTGTATATAAAAGAGAACCGTCTCGAATCTAAAGTAGAGGCAGTAAAAAAATCTAAGTACGACGATCATGGAATTGCAAGGCCTGCCTATCAAGGAGAATTACCCGAAGGTAATGACGGCTTAGGTCTAATGCTTTTAGGTGTGACAGGAGATGAAGTATTGCCTAAAGAGGTGTATTTAGATATTAAGAGGCAAGCGCTTAATACTGTTCGGGGAACCGTTCAAGCGGATATTTTGAAGGAAGATCAAGCACAGAATACCTGCATCTTCTCTACAGAATTTGCATTGCGACTAATGGGCGATGTCCAGTCGTATTTCATTGATTGGCAGGTGCGTAATTTCTACAGTGTATCCATCTCAGGGTACCACATTGCAGAAGCTGGTGCAAACCCGATTTCTCAATTAGCATTTACGCTATCAAACGGATTTACCTATGTAGAATACTACCTCAGTCGGGGGATGGACATCAATAAGTTCGCACCTAACTTGAGTTTCTTCTTCAGCAACGGTATTGATCCGGAATATGCGGTGATCGGTCGTGTGGCACGTCGTATTTGGGCTAATGCGATGAAGAATAAGTATGGGGCGGATGCTCGCTCGCAGATGCTGAAGTACCACATACAAACTTCTGGACGCAGTTTGCATGCGCAAGAAATCGATTTTAATGACATCAGAACGACGCTTCAAGCGTTATATGCCATTTACGACAATTGCAACTCGCTTCATACAAACGCTTATGATGAAGCCATTACCACTCCTACAGAAGAAAGTGTGCGCCGTGCTATGGCTATACAGCTCATCATCAACAAAGAACTGGGTCTAACCAAAAATGAAAACCCCATCCAAGGTGCGTTCATAATTGAAGAGTTGACCGACCTCGTTGAGGAGGCTGTGCTTCTTGAGTTTGATCGTATTACCGAGCGCGGAGGTGTACTGGGCGCAATGGAGACGATGTATCAACGCGGTAAGATTCAAGAGGAAAGTATGCATTATGAAATGCTGAAACATACAGGTGAATTCCCAATTATCGGTGTAAATACCTTCCTCAATAAAAAAGGATCGCCAACGGTTTTACCGGCAGAAATTATTCGTGCCACAACCGCTGAAAAAGAATATCAAATAGAAATGCTTGAGCGACTGCATAAAGCTAAAGGACATCTAAATGAGGATATGATTGACGCGTTGCAACAGGCCGCCGTTCAAAATGAAAATATTTTCGATGTCCTCATGGAAGCGGCGAAGCATTGCTCACTGGGACAGATTACCAATGCGCTGTTCGAAGTAGGTGGACAGTATAGAAGAAATATGTAAATGAAATTACTCTCGTTCAATGTGAATGGCGTGCGCGCCGCCGCTGGAAAAACTTTAATAGAAGACTTGCATGAATTAGACTGTGATGTCGTGGGGCTGCAAGAGACTAAAGCTACCCCGGAGCAAGTGCAAGAAGCTTTGGCGGAGTTGAAGGGCTATCATATCTATGCGTTTAGCGCGGAGAAGAAAGGCTACAGTGGAACAGCAATTTTATCTAAGACGGAGCCTTTGTCAGTAACTATGGGCATCGGCATTGCCGAGCATGATAATGAGGGACGTGCTATTACAGCGGAATATGAGGAGTTCTATTACGTTACTACCTATGTTCCAAATGCAAGTTCGGGTCTTAGACGCTTGGATTACCGCACCAAAGAATGGGATGTTGCATTCTTGGCTTACCTAAAGAAGCTGGAGGAGAAAAAACCTGTAGTAGTTTGTGGCGATTTAAACGTGGCACATCAGGAAATTGACTTGAAGAATCCAAAATCGAATTACAATAAAACACCCGGGTATACGCAGGCGGAAATTGATGGTATGACCACAATGATTGAAGCGGGTTTTGTGGATACTTTTAGGAGGCTTTACCCAGATACGGTGAAGTACAGTTGGTGGAGTTACCGCGGCGGTGCTCGTTTGAAAAACGTAGGCTGGCGTTTGGACTACTTCATGGTCAGTTCAGGGTTAATGGACCGGGTTAAAGATTCCCAAATCTTGAATGAGGTGATGGGCAGCGACCATTGTCCTGTAATGCTGGTAATCAATTAATTACTGCAGGGTAAATTTAGTCGTACCTGCTTCACATGTGAATAAGTAGGTTCCTGGAATGCAATGTTTTGGCAATTCCAATTCACTGGTACCATTAGTATTTGCTACGGAGCCTTGATCTACGATTTTCCCCTGCGCATCACTGATTTGGTATTCAAAATGGGCCGCACCAATATTGGTTTCAATCTTTAACATACCATTGCTAGGGTTTGGAAAGATCTTCAATCCGTCTATAGTACCATCTTTAACACCAAGGTTGGTGGTATTCATGATAAAGTAATAACGTGCAACGTGCTGAGGTGTGAAGCTTACATTCCCAACTCCAGTGTTGCCTAGAGCCTGTGTCGATGTATTAGCCATTGGTACGCCAGTTTTCCATTTGAGATTAGGGCTTTCTCCAATCGTCATTTGATTCCCTGGTAAACCAATTAAATCGCTGTCTAACCCACCATTGTTGGCATTTGTGTTAAACGAGATAGTTACCTCAAAGGGTAGTTCGGTTGCATAATCAATTGGAGGATCGTGGTTTCCCTCGTATCCTATGAAATAAAAATGATCACGACTGGTAGTTCCATTACTGGGGTAATTACCCTCTGAATAATGGTGCCAAACGTAGAATGTACCGTTCAGTCCTGCTGTATTTGGTTTAGGGGTGATTTTAACGCCCGTTCGAGGCAATATTTTAGTGCCATTCAGCTCTGCCCAAGTGAAGGTATCATAGACTGAGGTACCCAAAGATTCGGCACTGTCGTTTGTACTCAGCCAATAATCTTGACCTGTCCCTAACTGAGTGGATAGCGAGGTAAATGTGAGGTCTGCACTTGAAGACGTAAAGAATCCAGCGTTTCCCAAATCTATTTTACCGCTATACCCATTGTTATAACTGTGTTTATAAGCCACTAGGGGTGTGGTTTTCTGGGACGCGGTATAGTTCCCGGTGTGGGCGCTCAGATGATGAATGTTTACTAGTTTATCAGCTATGGCCCAATTGGCATTCTCAGGATAATTTAACTCTATCCAAGCACCATGGTACCCTGGGTTGTAAATCCAATCGTTCCAAAAATCGTCCAAATCTTCACCCGTTGAGTTCTCGAAGGATTCCTTAAAGCTGTTTGCATCGTAGTTCCCAAAGGTGTTGGTAGCAATGAGTTGCTTTACTGCATGCCTAAAAAGGCTGTCGCCTAAAAATTCACGGAGGTTGTGGGCGACCATTGCCCCTTTTTGATAGGTATGGGTGCCGTACGTTTGGTTTTGGTTTACTCCGCTTAATGCCAGATGTCCACCATCGTTTTGACGTGCTTGCTTCAATACAAGGGCTTGGTTGTTTTGTACGGTATTTACGTACTGCGGACGTCCGTATACCTTCTCTTCGTAGAAGTGCGAACCAAATTCAGCAAAACCTTCATTAATCCACATGTCTTCCGCGGTTTTTGTCGTCACTGCATTACCGAACCACATGTGGGCCAGTTCGTGCGCGATGATGTCCTCTCCGCTGAGGTTGGCATTGGCTAGGGTGCGCGGCAAATGAATCATTCCGGCATGCTCCATGGCGCCGGTGATGGTCATGGCATAGCCTACTTTTTCGAAAACATAAGGACCGAACTCCTCCACAAAGGCATCATAAATAGCATTGAGGTTTACGAAGCCCGCGGTCATATTAGCAGTATCCTGTGCACGGCCATAGAGTTCGAAAGTTTTACCTGAATGGGTCCAACTCTGCTTGTGATAATCGGATACTGCCAGACTAACAAGGTAGGAGGGTAGTGGCGCTTGACCTTCCCACCGCCACACAAGATCGCCAGAGGTGAGCGTATCTACTTCTTTAAGAATACCGTTACTAACACCAACTTTTCCCGAGGATGTGGTGATGTTCATTTCTTCGAGTGTGCATTTCTCGACAAAATTGTCAAAACAGGGGAAGAGACTTCGGCCGTAAACGTGTGGATTAGCAGCGAAACCTACACCTAAATTGTAATCATACGCACCGTCGTGGTGTATGCCGCCCCATCCGCTTCCATCTTTTGTCGTGTTTCCGTGGTAGTAGATGTCCCAATGCAGAATGCTCCCCGAAGTGGCATTATGAGTTACCGTTAAATGTTCACCATTTTGTGCAAATGACATAGCACCTGAAGGGCTGATAACGCTGTCTACGGTGAACCCTAATAAGTCAAAACGCAGCTTTGAGAAATTAAGCTTAACGCCAATTTGATACGTTGCTTTCCCTGAAAGTTGCGCGTTTGAAAATCCCGTAGTGTTGATATCGAGATGTAATTCAACTAAATCTGCCGTATCGGATCTAGAGTTGTAGTTAATGGGTGTGCTACTTTGTTGTGCCGACGGCGCATATTTGGTACTCTGGCAATTGTACTGTCCAGAAACCACGCTGCTGAACGCAACAAATAATCCAACTACAATATTTTTCATCTTTAACTTCTCTGGCGAACAGCTTCGTAGAGTATGATTCCTGTTGCTACGCTTACGTTTAGTGAATTGATTTGACCGTGCATAGGTATCAAGGCTTTTGCATCTGCCAACTGCAATAAACTTTTGTGTACTCCCGTTTCCTCGTTACCCACAATAACCATACACGATTCGTTAAATGGCGCTTCATACATAGGGGTTTCCGATTTCTCCGTTCCAGCAATGATCTTTAAACCCAGACTTTGTGCGAGATAGACGGCATCTTTCATATGGTTGACCTTACAAACAGGCACTTCAAGTAGAGCTCCAGTTGATGTACGAACGGCATCGGCACTCACAGGAGCGCTGTCATTTTTAGGAATGACAATGGCGTCTACACCAGAACAGTCGGCTGTTCGGGCAATGGCACCAAAGTTTCGTACATCCGTGATACGATCTAAGGCTAGAATGAGTGGCTTGCGTCCCTCTTCTAAAACTTTCATGATGACCTCTTCCAATTCATGGAAGTCGATAGGGCTGAGGTAAGCAACGGCTCCCTGGTGATTCCCCCGCGTTACACGGTTTAATTTTTCTACAGGTACGTATTTAGGTTCGATTCCTGCATCGCGCAATGTTCCTTCTAATTGCGTGTATAGCGCACCGCTAATTCCTTTTTGAAGGAAGACTTTATCAATGGTCTGTCCATCCTGAACAGCTTGAAGAATCGGACGGAGTCCGTAGATGAGTTGATCGTTTGCCATAATTATTGTTCCAAGGAAGTGTCCTCAATTTGTTTGTCAGAATATTCGCCTAGTTCGGCCCTATCCACAAGTCTATTATCCAATTCTTTTTTAGTCTTACTGCCCAATTTCTTCAATCTTTCAACCTGTGAAATTAAATTACCTCGACCCTCCATCATCTTTGTCATGGTATCCTGGTAGGTATTCTGTGCGGTTTGAAATTGACTCCCAAGTTTCTTCAGGTCTTCACTAAGTCCAACAAATTTATCGTACAGTTTTCCGCCGGCTTCAGCAATTTCAATCACATTTTTCGTCTGCTTCTCTTGACGCCATGCCATTGCGATTGTTTTCAGTGTCGCAAGTAGGGTTGAGGTACTGACCACGATGATTTTTCTCGAAAACGCATATTCATACAATGCCTGGTCGAATTTAGTTACCTCCATGAAAGCGGCCTCGATAGGGATAAAAAGCAATACAAATTCAGGAGTGTCTCCGCCATATAATTGTGGATAGTCTTTGTCGCTTAGGCCTTTGATATGGGTTTGAACGCTCACTGCCAATGCCTTTAATCCCGCAGCAGCTTCTTCTTCTGTGACGGCATTTATATAATTATCCCAAGCAACTAAGCTTACTTTAGAGTCAATTATAATCTTCTTATTGCCAGGCAGCTGAATGATGACATCAGGTTGCAAGCGCCGCCCATCCTCTGTTGTGTCGCTATTTTGGACAAAATATTCCTTCTCTTTGGTAAGTCCGCTCATTTCGAGCGCGCGCTCTAAAACGAATTCGCCCCAATTCCCTTGCTTTTTATTGTCGCCACGCAGCGCCTTCGCTAGTCCGCTTGCTTCTTCAGAGAGCTTGTCATTCATATCCTTTAAGGATTTGATATTTTCCATCAAGGCGGAAGTTGACTTTACCTCATTTTCGTGGTTGTCTTTTACGGTTTTTTCGAAATCTTCCAGTTTTTGTTTGAAAGGCGCCAAAAGTTTATCTAGTTCCTCCGAATTCGTCGTTTTGAACTGTTTGGATTTTTCTTCTAGAATAGTTTGAGCGAGGACTTTGAATTCGTTTTTCATCCCTTCTTTCGCACGTTCTTCTTCCGCCTTCTGCGTGGCATGCATTTGCTCTAAAAGAACCAATTTTTCTCGAGCCGCTTCCAATGCACTTTCCAATGTTGCTTTTTCAGTAGCACTGTTTAATAAGATTTCCTGCTCTGCTTTTCTGCTCGCTTCTAAGGTGTTTTCGAGTTGTTGAATACGTACTTTTAATTCTTCCAATTGCTGCGAAGCCCATGAAGGTAAGTCGCTGCTTCCTTTACTTGCATTCGAGCCATTCGCTGAACCGCGCATGCGGTAGATTAAAAAGGCGAACAACAAAACGTTTAATACGGGAAAAATTAGTTCAGTCATATTGGCTTAAAGTTCTCTGAATCAGTTTAAAACAGCTTTCCTTGTTGACTTGTAGGAAGTTTCCAAGTTACAGTTTTTCGACCTTTTTCGGCCTGTTTACTATTAAAAGTTGTGAAGGGTTTTGAGCCAAAAAAACCTCTGTATGCACTGAGCGGTGACGGATGGGGGGTATGTAAAATTATCGGTTCAGTAGTTGTGGAATTTTCACAACAAGTTAAGGCGAGTTTATGCGCGGGAGATCCAAAACATATAAAGCCGGTATCGCAAGACTTCTTTAAGATGTACTGTATCGCATTTTGTGTGAAGATTTCCCATCCTTTGTTTTTATGCGACCCGGCCGCTCTTTCTCGAACGGTTAAAGCCGTATTGATTAAAAAAACACCGTTTCGCGCCCAGCTGCTGAGGTCTCCATGCAGTGGGTTCTCCATACCTAGATCTGCACAGTATTCTTTAAATATATTTTTAAGCGATGGAGGAATAGGCTGGTTATTAGCGACACTAAAGGCTAAACCGTTGGCTTGCCCGTGCCCGTGATAAGGATCTTGGCCTATGATGATACAACGAACGTTTTGTGGCTCACACGCTTCGAATACTTTAAAAATTTTGTCTTTTGGTGGATAGCAGGTGTTTGTGCTGTACTCTGTTAAGAGGAATTGGTCTAATTCGGTCCAATATGACTTCTTGTGTTCCGATTCAAAGAAGTCGGACCACGAATTCTGTGGAAATGTGGAAAGGAAGTTGGGCATTACGCAAGAAGTTTGCAGCGTGTGCGTTATTTTTACCATTCGCAAGTTAAGCGAAACAAATCGACGAGATGATGAAAAAAGTTTTAACTCTTGCAGTAGTTCTAGCAGCTACACTGGCACTCTCCTCATGTGGAACGACTGAAAAATGTCCGACGTATTCTCATGTTGAGCTTCCTACACAACACGGATAAACCAGGGCAAAAGGCCTCAGGAATCCCGTTTGAGCACCCGCAGTCCTTTGAAGATCTTGCGGGTTATCTTCGTTTGAACGCTCCTGTCTTTGTATACAAGCACAGTACACGCTGTAGCGTAAGTCTTTTTGCAATGAAACGTCTGAATCTAGTGGAGGTTAATAGCCAAGAGACATGGGTATATCTAGACGTGGTCGCGCAACGTTCACTGTCATTAGCCTTAGCAGAAGAGTTGAATGTTTGGCACGAAAGTCCACAACTCATTTTGATTTCTAACGGAAAGGTACTTGCACATGGGTCCCATCAGCAAGTTACGGAAACCACAGTGGAAAATTGGCGCAAAGAATTTGGTTTTAGTCAAAACAAAACCAATGCTTAAAAGTTATTAAATAATGGTCGATCAACACAATTCACAAAAACCTCAAGCAACTAAAGAACGCGTGAAAAAGCCACAGTGGCTTCGTGTGAAGTTGCCCACAGGAGAAAAATACAAGAGTGTTCGTGGTTTGGTGGATAAATATAAGTTACACACCATTTGCGAATCTGGACATTGCCCCAATATGGGTGAATGTTGGGGTGAAGGGACTGCAACGTTCATGATCTTAGGAAATGTCTGTACGCGCTCATGTGGTTTTTGCAATGTAGCTACTGGTCGTCCGCAATCTGTAGATTGGGAAGAGCCTGAAAAAGTTGCTCGCAGCGTGAAGTTGATGAAAGTTAAACACGCTGTGCTTACTTCTGTGGATCGTGATGATTTAGCGGACGGTGGTTCCATCATCTGGGCAGAAACAGTGAATGCTATTCGTCGACTAAGTCCAAACACAACGATGGAAACGCTCATTCCTGATTTTAAGGGAGAGCTTCACAATGTTGACCGAATCATTGAAGCGAATCCTGAAATTGTGAGCCACAATATGGAAACCGTTCGCAGATTGACGCGTAAAGTAAGAATTCAAGCCCAATTTGACCGTTCACTTATGGTTTTGAAATACCTCAAAGATCAGGGGATTCACCGCACAAAAAGTGGAATCATGCTTGGTCTTGGAGAAACAGAAGAGGAGGTCATTGAAGCCATGCAGGATCTAGTTGATGCACGTGTAGATGTTTTGACGCTAGGTCAGTACTTACAGCCGACCCCAAAGCATTTGCCTGTGGCTGAGTTTGTTACACCAGAGACCTTTGATAGATTGAAAGAAATTGGCCTAGAAATGGGCTTTAAATATGTAGAATCAGGACCGTTAGTCCGCAGTTCTTATCACGCTGAAAAGCACTTAGCTTAAGGACTTGCGGTAATGCGTTCTGCGCCTTATTTTTAACTTGATTAGAAACAACTAGTTTACTATACATGAAAAAAGGATTACGTTTTGCCCTAGCAGGCTCAGTATTAACCACCGCCATCATTGCATTATCCACAAGTGCACCAAAGTATACTCCAATCAAAATGGAGGAACAAAGTGCCGCGGGTGCTGCTGCATATTTACACAGTTTACGCGCCAATCAATTGACAGGAACTGTAAACCAAGAGGATATTCAGTCCGCTATTGAAAGTTTAGCAAATATGCCCGAAAGTGCGATCGGTCTAAACTGGGCTGAACGCGGTCCTAACAATCGCGGAGGTAGAACACGTGGCCTTTCAATAAATCCAACAAGCCCAAACGAGATGTATGTGGGTTCTGTAAGTGGTGGGTTATACTTCAGCAACAATGCCGGTTTGAGCTGGACTGAAGTGAATCCTGATCAAGAGAATTTGGCTGTAATGACCATCGCATACAGTAAGGACGGTGATGTGTATTATGGAACAGGTGAAGGTCTCTACAATACTTGGACCACAGGATATGGCGCATCTACTTCGTCTGGATTCCCAGGGGCGGGTGTGTTCAAAAAAGGTGCAAACGATGCTGGTTTTTCACAGCTTTCATCCACAGATGGCTTTTCTTCTGTCGGGGCTATTGTCACAGATCCTTCGAATAATAATAAAGTTTATATCGGAACCAGTTCAGGTATTCGTTTAACCACAGACGGTGGCTCAAACTGGACGAATCCACTCCAGGGCCAAATCGGTTCAAATGGAACGTGTTGGGACATTCATATGGATGCCGGCGGAAATGTATGGGGAACCCTAGGGGGACGCACGATGAAAAGCTCTGATGGAGGTGCCAATTGGGTAGAAGTTTCAAAATCAAGTGCAGGTTCTACAGGGTTGCCACGTAGTGGAGGACGCATCATGTTTGCTTCTGCGGCTGATGATGAGGATTACGTTTATGTGGTTCAGATTACCTCAGGAAACGCCTTAGCGGGTGTTTACCGCACAACAGACGGCGGTGATACGTGGTCTAAAATAGGACAGAAGTCGACGTATTTTGATCCTTTCTGTAGTTCGCAATGTCAAGGAGAATATGATCTAGCGGTGGGTGTAGACCCTAGCAATAAGAATCGTGTAATCGTTGGTGGTATAACGGTTTGGGAATGGGAACAAGGTCAAGGTTGGAACCAGGTCAATGGTTTTGGTCCTTACAACATTCATTCTGATAACCACGATGTGGTATGGCATCCAACAGATAGCAGTAAGGTATATATTGTGAATGATGGAGGTATTTACTTTTCGAACAACGGCGGAGATACTTGGCAGACGTTAAATAAAAATTATGTAACCACTCAGTTTTACAACATTGGAATATCATCGGATCGCTTTGTAGTAGGTGGAACGCAGGATAACGGAAGCTGGGTAATGGACGGATCAGGCAACACACCAAATGAAGGACGAAGCTTAGGTGCTGTCGATGGATTCTCAGGTGATGGTGGGTATTCAGCTGTCTCTTGGTTGGTACCGAAGATTTACTTTACGGAGTACCAACAAGGAAGAATCGGCCGCAGTGAAAATAAGGGGCAATCATTCACCTCTTTCTGGGACAGCCGTTCAAGTCAAGCAGTAGGCTCATGGATGACACCGTTCTACCTATATGAGAACAGTGACGATGCCTTGAGTGTAGACTCTGTTCAATTCAAAGTAAACCGCGCGCTTCGTTCATTAGGATTTGCAAATGCCGGACAGGATACTTTCGTCTCTAATATAGCACCGCTTCAGGCTTCAGCTGTAATGGATGCATCTACATTTAAAGTGCAAAGTGGTACAGCAGTAATTACTTCTGATGCCAATGGAAACCTTAGTGGGGATGGAACCGGTAGCTTCGATGCTGCAACTGGTGATTTCACAGTAATCTTCAATACATCACCAGCGGTAGAAATCGTTGCCACGGTCGATGTAAGCTACACTTCAGGTTCAGAAGTTATTTTGGGTTCAAATACAAACGGTCTACCGTTTAAATACACACTGCCTAATGCTTTGAATATGGGTGATAGCGTGATCGTTCAAGATCCTGTAAGCAGCATGTTCATCGTTGGTTTTAGTGGTTCAGTTTGGATGACCCGTGGTGCACTTGATTTTAGTGCAACACCAGAGTGGTATAAATTGGCATCAATTACTGGAACAGCGCAGGCTGTTGAAGTGAGTGCAGATGGAAATTACGCTTGGGTTGGAACGGAAAACGGTCGTTTATATAGAATCGCTGGTTTGGCTGCTGCTCGTGATTACGGAACAGCAGATGCGGATAGCGGTGCAACTGCGGTTACGGTTGATATGGTACAAAACTTCTTAGGAAGAAATATTTCAGGAATCGCTGTTGACCCTAATGATAATGATCGTGTTCTAGTTACGCTCGGAAACTATGGTAATTCCAATTATGTGTATTACAGCGGTAACGCTACTTCAACTTCGCCTAGCTTCCTTGTGAAAGATGGTAATTTAGGTAACTTCCCTGTATATGCGGCGACATTCGATAAGGGCAACAGTGCCTACGCAATACTTGGTACGGAATTCGGTATTTTCTCAACACAAAATTTAAATACGACTGCTCCTCAGTGGGGCGCAGACAATAGTGGGCTAGCTCGTGTACCGGTATTTACGTTGAAGCAATACCGCACAAACAAGAGCTCAACAGCTGATCAGTCGGTGGAAGAGGGAGATATTTTTGCAGGTACCTTCGGACGTGGTGCATTCCAGACCACTTCATTAATGACGACTCGTCCGATCGGTATTGCAGAACAAGAAGTTGAACAGGCTAAGAATGCATTGAAGCTCTTCCCGAACCCGGCAGAAGACTTTACGACTCTTGCTCTGGAGTTACCTGCAGGAAATTACACGGTTGAATTGATTGACCTAAACGGTCGTTCAGTGAAATCGGTGGTATTCGAAGCTGCGAATAATGGCACACAAGCGTTTAAACTCGATGTAAGCAGTGTGGCTAACGGTATGTATGTGGTAGGAGTAAAAGAGGTGCCAAGCTCTTTTGCAAGATTACTTATCGCACATTAACAGAGGCTTAATAAATTATAGTAGGCCCCGCATCTTTGGATGCGGGGCCTTTTTTTTGCTCGCACGATAGCACTATTTTTGGCGCATGGATTTAGAATTTCTACAATACCCGATTGGACGCGCGTCCATTGAAAAGCACCCAGGTGAAGAACGTATTGAAAGTAGCATTGCTGTTATAGGCAGGATGCCACAGCAGTTGATGGAGTTTGCGAAAGGATTGACCGCTGAGCAGTGGGATACGCCCTATCGTAAAGGAGGATGGTCACCACGGCAAGTGGTCCACCATTTAGCGGACTCACATATGAATGGTTTTAATCGTCAACGTTTGGCCGTGGTTTCTCAAGAGGTACCATCGGTCACAGGGTATCCACAAGATGTGTTTTCAAAGCTTCCGGACTACAGCACGGATCCATTTCTAAGTATCATTCTATTAGCAAGCCTACATGAAAAGTGGGTGAGTTTTTTAAATGGGATAACCGACGCAGGTTGGGAAAAGTCCTACTATCATATGGAAGAAGAACGCGAATATTCTATGAAAGAAAGTGTACAGCAGTATGCATGGCACTGCCAGCACCATTTAGCACACATTAGAATAGTGCTTGACCAAAAAGGTTAATCCAACCTTTCAATAGAAGAAGCGCGGGAAACGATCACCCCATCCTTTACTTTGAAATAAACAGGAAGTTCGGTTATGCCCAGGCCGCTAATGATACTGCTCCTGCTTCCCATGAGGTCACTTAGATGGGTGCCGCCTAATTTGTCTTCTTTGATGGCGCCGTACCATTCTGCAAGTGGACTGCGTTGTTGCGGAATTCCGTCAATACTGAGGTAAATCCAATCTTCGCGTTTTCCTTCGTCGGCGGTAGCACGTAATTCATTTCTACATCCACTGCACCAAGAGGCCCAAACCGCAATGATGTGATGGTCTAGGCTCATTCGTTTAATATGAACCGATTGCCCTTCAGGGGTTTCGAGTTTTAACTCTGGGAAAGGATGACCGGGTTGAAATTTTGCCTGGGCGGCTTCTACTTCTGCAGTGAAGTTGAGCATCTCCTCATACTTTGCAAGCCACATTGCATAGGTAGTAACATCTGGGCTGCCTGGATACGTTGTGCGAAGTTGCTGATACATGTTTTGTAATAGGGTTCTATCTACGGCGTAATCTAGCGCGGGTTGTGTTCCTATTCGGTGGTAAATGGTAAGTAGGTTCGATAGGCGTTCGGGGTGCATTTCAAGTGAATCTAGAATGCGCTGTCTGTATGCGTCGGCATAAGCATAGTAGGCAGTGTTGAGCGCCTCTAGTCCTACGAACGAAGTGCTGTCCGCATAGTAACTTCTAAGTACATCCATACTGTCCGTAAAAGAAATGAGGTCGAGCTGCATTTTACGCTGGGCCCCAAGCCAGTTGTTTTCTGCATCACCAGAAATGAAACCAGCTTTTGAAACGATTAATTTCTTAGTATTTGGACCTACAACGGAGTGGATGACTGGAAGCTCACCTTCAATAGGAAGGAAGGAAATGATACGGGCCGTATCGAATTGGACCACGAAAGCGTCATTACCCATGAGCTCGAGTGTATCTAGAACCGAAAATTCACCTACATCGTCTCGCATTTGCACGGAATAGGTGCCGGGGGTTTCTAAGGCAAACAAAAATTGCGTGCCTTTGGGCGACTCCGTACACCCAATAATAGCTAGAAGAATGAGGAAATTAAACTTATGCATCCAACTTCTCGCGCAACAGGGTGCTTGCTTTTTTCGGGTCAGCAGTTCCTTTACTGTACTTCATTACTTCGCCCATGAACAAGCCAATGAGCCCCTTTTTACCAGAGCGGTATTCTTCAATCTTTTCTGGATACGCTGCTAGCGCGTCGTCGACCCATGCGTGCAACTGGTCGCTATCGCCTTGTTGAATCCAGCCATTCTGCTCACAAAGCGCAGCAGCATTAGCCGTAGGGTCTTCCAATAATGCAGGGAATAATTTCTGAGTAGCGGTAGAGATTGAAATCTTTTCTTCATCGACAAGCGTTTGAATGCTTGCTAGCGCTGCCGGTGCAATAGGAAATTCATCGATTTCAACGCTCTGTTCATTGAGCCAGGATTTCACAGAGCCTATCAGCAGATTGGTCGCGCCTTTATAATTCGAGGTATGCTTGATGACTTCTTCAAAATACAATGCGAATGCTTTGCTGTCGGTGAGCACGAATGCGTCGTATTCACTAAGGCCTAATTCTCCGGTATACTTAATAAACAATTCATACGGCAGTGGTGGCATAGTTTCGCGAACTTCCTGAACGTATGAAGATGGGACAATGACAGGCACTAAATCAGGCTCAGGGAAATAACGGTAATCGTGTGCATCTTCTTTGGTACGTAAGCCTATCGTACAGTTTTTTGCAGCATCAAAAGTTCGTGTTTCCTGGAAAATAGGTGTGCCACCTTCAATCAAATCAATCTGACGAATAATTTCAAAATCGATTGCTTTTTGTACGTTACGGAAGGAGTTCATGTTTTTAACCTCCACCTTAGTTCCAAATTTAGTTGTTCCTTTTTTGCGTACGGAAATGTTCAAATCCGCGCGAAGCGAACCTTCCTCCATATTACCATCAGAAATTTCTAGGTAACGGACCAATTTTCTGATCTCACTCAAATAGCTGTAGGCCTCTTCACCGTTTTTAATCTCTGGCTCAGAAACGATTTCCAACAAAGGAATTCCTGCACGATTTAAATCTACCAGCGTGTTGAAGGGGTCAATGTCGTGGATGCTTTTCCCTGAATCTTCCTCCATATGGATTCTAGTCAGGTTAATTCTCTTGTCTTTACCCTCAGCATCTTTAATACGTATAAACCCTTCCGTGCAGATAGGTGTGGTGTCCTGAGTAATCTGATAGCCCTTCGGCAAATCCGCGTAGAAGTAGTTCTTGCGCGCAAACTCATTCCGTTCACGAATGATACAGTCGCACGCAATACCCAACTTCACAGCATAATTCATCACAGATTTATTGAATACAGGCAACGTTCCCGGATGACCTAAGCTAATGGGGCTCACCTGAGTATTTGGTGAAGCTCCGTAGGTAGTTGCATCACCACAATAGGCTTTGCTCTTGGTGCCCAATTGCACGTGAACTTCAATACCAATAACCGGTTCGTAGGCGTCGTAAATACTAGACATTTCCAGATAAATTAGAGTGCTAATTTACGTTTTTTAGGACTGTTTTTGGGGCCGATTTCGAATCACTTCTTCAATCTTCGCTACCATGCTGTCGAGTAGTGGCTGCGCATCGCTAACAGGCTGAATTTCAACATCCCATACATTTAGCATCACCGGGCTTTTTTGCATTTGGATCAATGGGTCCAACTTTACTGCGTCTTTTGCGGTACAATGCACACGGTATTCGTATTTCTTCGAAGCATGTTCAATACGCGCAAGATCTGCAGCACTGTAACGCTGGTGATCACGAAACTTTATTTCATCGCCGATGAATCCACCTGCTTTTTGAATCTGGTATAAACAGTCATCTGGATTCGCAACACCACAAATCACTAAACCTTGTTTCTTGGTACCGGAGATTAGAACAGTCTCTCGCTTAAAGGTGTATTCCGGGATACCGTTCCAAGATTCAACAGGGTGGTATCCCGCTTCATTTATTTGTGAAAGGATTGCATTAATATTGGTATGTGGGATCTGGCGAAGGCGACCGATTGGTAACATTTGGTCCAATTCAAACCGAAGGCTCTTTTGACAAACGATACTGAAATCTTTGAGTAGTTGGTAATGTTGTAAACCGTCGTCCATCACTAACACTTTTTTATTTCCAGCAATGGTCCGGGAGAGCTGAGCGCTTTCGAGTCGATTCTTGCCCACGATTGTGGGGAAGTGCTGTGCATGCAAAACGGTCTCGTCACCGTAGGCATAGGCATCTTTGGAATCAACGATCGCACTTTGCGAAACAGCACCTTTATAGCCCCTAATGAGAATAATGGGGGAATAGCCCAGTGCTTTTAACTGCTTCGCAACCCATAATGTTGCTGGTGTTTTGCCAGTCCCTCCCGCTTGAAAATTTCCAACGCATATGGTGGGATACGGGGCGTACTCAGCTCTTTTGGAACGAACCGCTTCGTCGATCTTTTGCCCCAATAAATAGATGGAGCCCGTCATGAGTTGTGAAAGGGAGAAGAAGTTGATGTACATGATTACATTAACCCTGCTTTTCGTAAAGATTCCTCTTGGCCGCTGATATCGTTAGGATCAAGCCACAGGGCGCCATTGAAGCGTTTGAAATACGTAAGTTGCCTTTTCGCATAGCGGCGGCTGTACTGTTGAATCAGTTCTATGGTGCGTTCACGATCGTATTCATCTTTGAAATAGGGCCACCATTCACGGTAGCCTACGGTTTGAAGGCTCACTAGCTCTTGGTGGGCGGTCAAACCTCGTGCTTCTTCTTCAAGTCCATCTGCTAGCATTAAATGTACACGTTGATTAATGCGTTCGTACAAGACCTCGCGTTCTAAATTCAAAACCCAATTCACAATCTTAAACGGTCGCTCCTTAGGAGTATTGTTCAATTGTTCTGAATATTTCTTACCGGTGATTTCAATGACCTCTAAAGCCCTGATCACGCGACGCGGATTGCGAACATCTACTTTCGCAGCATGTTCCGGGTCCAAATGGTAAAGTTCCGTCTTTAATACCGTTAGACCTTCTGTAGCCGCGCGCTCTTCTAGTTTTGCTTTGACTTTAGGGTCTGATGGCAACGGGTCCAAACCGTGCAATAATGCATCAATATACATTCCTGAGCCTCCAACTGCTACTACGACATCGTGCGTCTTGAAAAGTTCCTCTAAAGTCGCTAAGGCAAAGTGTTCATATTCCCCCGCAGTAATGGGTTGTTGTATGCTGCGATCTGCAATAAAAAAATGCGGCACGCGGTCCAATTCTTCACGTGACGGCGGTGCCGAACCTACTGCTAGTTCGCGGTAGCACTGTCTTGAATCAGTGGAGAGAATTGGGCAACTTAGTTTTTCAGCCCAGTAGAGTGCTACAGCGGTTTTTCCAACGGCAGTAGGACCGCACAGGTTGATTAAAGTTTTAGACATTTAAGGGGAATTCAGTGCCGCATTCGGGGCAGTAGTTAGCATCCTTCGAGCAGCTGTTTCCACAGTTCTCGCAAGTTTTGAGCGTTGGTTCTTTTGTCTTGGAATTGTGGGCAAGGTCTACGGTTACAATTCCAGTAGGAACGGCAATGATTGCGTAGCCCATAATCATGATGGCAGAGGCGATGAATTGGCCCAAGACTGTGCCTGGAGCAATATCACCATACCCTACCGTAGTGAGGGTTACAATAGCCCAGTAGATGCTTAACGGGATAGAGAGGAAGCCGTTCTCAGGACCTTCAACGGTATACATGATGGTTCCCATGATGACACAAAGTAGGACAACAGTAAACAAGAAGACTCCTATTTTTCGCGAGGAACGCAATAAGCTTTGCCAAAGTAGATTTCCTTCAACGAGAAAACGGCTTAATTTTAAGACGCGGAATATTCGAAGTAATCGTAGCGCCCGAATCACGGCTAATGTTCCTGTAGCTGGGAATAAAACGGCAAGATAGAATGGGAGTGTGCTAATTAAATCAATGACGCCGTAGAAGCTTCGTGCGTAAGGACCGGGTTTTGGGCTGCACCATAGTCTCAAAACGTACTCAATAGTGAAGAGTAACGTTGTGACAAGTTCTATAGCTTTAAACCACTGGCTTGCCCCTTGGTGGGCAGCTATGTTCGGAACAGATTCCAACATGATTGCAGTGACACTTACTCCGATCGTAGCAAATAAAGCAACGTCAAAAGCCTTACCAGCAGGAGTGTTGGCTTCAAAAATGATGGTATATAGTGAATCTCTTAGGCGGCTTGTGCTCATAATTGCTTCAAATTACGTAAATTTAGTAGGACCGCTTCTTAATTCTATGACTGAACAACCTATAGATATTACCCGCCTTGATGCTGCCTCTTTGGATTTTCCAGCAGGGGATGTGTTAGTTAGTGAATTTGCGTGCGCGAAGCGTTCAAAACGCATTCATTCAGCTACATACGTAGGTAACATTCGTCATGAAAAAGTGGCTATAGTATTCCAAACGGCTACGGCTATATTCAAGGTTCAAACTACTATTTGGCTTAATTACGGGGGACGCATTTACCTTAAAGGTGATATCACCATTCCCGTAGAGCGTATTTTATCAGTGGAGTGGGTTTAATAATACGGATCCTCAAGAAGGTCATCTTCCTCTTCGTCTTCACTCTTTTCTGGATTTAAATCATCTAAACCATAAAGTGCGTTGATTTCGTCTTCACTCATTTGCGAAGGATCTTTGGTCGGAGTAGTCGAGACGTGAGCAGAAGTTTCGGCTACCGGAAGTTCTCCTACTGCAGATAGAACCACGAAATTTTCAAACCCTTCCTCATCTTCAGTTTTAGTCTTTTCGACATAGAAGATGTTCATATCTAGGAAGTTATATACGTAAAGGCCGTGCGCAGTGCCTTTAAAGAAGTCTTCAATAGTTGTATTCTCCATACTTGTCATGCCGTCTTCCATGGCGAACATAGGCACTTCATTACCTTGATCCCAGTTGGGAGTGCTGTAGTAAAAACTTCCCATTTCTCCTTCGCTGAGGTTAAAGAGTGGGAGTACCAGTTTTTGGAAATTCAATAAAGTCGTACTGCCTTTTACACGTAGTTCGCGAATGACAGTTTCTTTTGTGTCTGCAATAATTCGTAAGTATACTTCCATGTCTATTTTGTAATGCCCAATGTTTCGGCAATCGTTCTCATTTGTATTAAAGCAGCGTTACGTTCGTTCGGGATCTCTCCTTCAAGTATCGCCTCTTTTAGTGCTTCCTTGATCTGCCCAATTTCTCTACAAGGACCAATTCCAAAAGTCTCCATAATATCTTCACCACTCACAGGCGGTTGGAAATTTCTTAGGTGATCGCGAGCTTCGACCTCTTTGAATTTCTCACGAACTTCTTTGAAGTTATTTAAATAACGCCGCTTTTTCTTTTCGTTTTTTGTTGTTAAATCCGCTTCGCAGAGCAACATTAGTGATTCTACGTCATCACCTGCGTCAAACAGTAATCTGCGTACTGCGCTATCGGTAACCTTTTCATCAACTAATGCTGAAGGACGAGAGCTCATCTGCACCATTTTTACGACGAATTTCATGCGCGCATCCGTCGGTAATTGCATCCGCTTGAAGATCTTTGGTACCATCTTCCCGCCTAAAAATTCATGTCCTCTAAAAGTCCATCCGTGCGGTTTTATGAATTTTTTTGTTCGCGGTTTTGCGATATCATGCAGTAAGGCTGCCCAACGCAACCAGAGGTCACTAGATGTTCTAGCAAGATTATCGACCACTTCTAGCGTGTGGTAAAAGTTGTCTTTATGCGTTTGACCTTCTACCTCTTCAATACCTTTTAGCGCAATTAATTCAGGAAGTACTTCCTGGAGTAGCCCGGAGGTATAGAGAAGTCCCAAACCGTAACTAGGTTTAGGCACCTCCATGATTTTATTGAATTCTACAGCAACGCGCTCCGGGGCTACAATAGCAATTCGTTTGGCATGGGTTCGTATACTAGCTAAGGTTGCTGCATCAATTCTGAACTCCAATTGTGCCGCAAATCGCACAGCCCGCATCATACGAAGTGGGTCGTCGTCAAAGGTTTTGTCCGGAGCGAGAGGTGTGGTGATTCGTTTTTTACCAAGATCGTTAATGCCATCAAACGGATCCAATAATTCTCCCCAGCGCTCTTTGTTTAGGCAGATGGCCATTGCGTTGATTGTAAAATCACGACGGTCTTGATCGTCTTGTAAAGAGCCGTTTTCCACCACAGGATTGCGGCTGTCTTTACGGTAGCTTTCTTTTCGAGCGCCAACGAATTCCAGATCTATACCCTTGTAATTCATGTGGGCTGTGCCAAATGATTTGAATACCGTCAGCTTTGGCTTGGGTTTTAATTCTCGCTGAACGGCACGGGCCAATTCGATTCCGCTACCTACCGTAACAAAATCGAGGTCCATTTTTATGGGACGCCCTAGATGTTTGTCGCGCACAAATCCCCCAACTACGTAGCACTCTTGACCCAACTGGTCCGCTACTTTGCCTATCAAAGAAAAGCTGGGTTGATCTAAAAATTTTGCGCAATCATTCATTTATGCAGGGAGTGTCGAAACTTTTGAGAAATAGATACCAGTTAACAAAAGTACAATCAGTATAAAGTACAACGCGAGGTTTGTCCGCTTGATTTTAAGTAACCAGTGGTCTTCTTTTTCTTTCCCGGTGAGTATCACGGGGTAGAGTAAAGGGAAGAGCATAATGGATTCTTTCCACCATTGACGGTCTTTTTTGTGCATGTAGTTGCGCTTGTAATAGTCGGTCCAATGCCCGGGTGACTTTTTGTTTTGCACACGAAGGTATTGAAAGTGCAAGGCCCATTTGAAGCTGTAAACAGCTACAGTCAAGATCATTACGATCACTAAAAAAGTGGTTTGTCCTTCAGTCATGAATGTCGTAGTTTTTTTAATTCACAGTAGCGCCAATAGACACCTTGTGCCATTGAGATACTGTACCAGAATCCTGCACGTCCATCAAGGAAACCGAGTCGCAGTACATAGTGTTTAAAAAATCGGAAAGCGGGTTTTACAGCAGTATGAAAGACTCCGATAGTGCCGGTCCTAGCCTCGTGGTCTTTGGCACTCCTGTGAGCATAGGTACGTTGCTTTTTGTTCCATGCTTCCCAATTTTTATAAGTATAATGCTGCAGTTTACCTGGCAAAGGTTGTGGCTTGGGGACATTAATTTTTTCATGAACCTCACAATCGCTGTATCGGCGAGTGCGATGGAATAATCGGACCACCACATCGGATTGAAGTCCAGAAAAACGCATGGCATGATCCATGAAAAAATGGATGCGTCGTAACCCCCAGTAATTCTCTTTTTCTGCGTGTGTCTCACTTTTCCACTGCTGAAGTGCCGCAATCAATTGTTCATCCAAAACTTCATCCGCATCAATAAAGAGCACCCACTGATGTTGGGAATGTTCCATGGCCCAATTTCGCTGGTCGGCCCAATTTTTAAAAGTGCGCGTTTCAATTCTTGTCGCACCATACTTTTTCGCAATGGAAACCGTATCGTCCTGAGAATAGCTGTCCACAACCAGTACTTCATCCCCTACAATAGCAGCAGCTTGCATTGTAGGAGCAAGCACATCCGCCTCGTTGTAGGTGAGGATAATAATGGAAAGTGGGGTAGTCATTAGACAGCGACGTTGTGCGTTCTTAATGCATCGTTGAGTGAGGTTTTCTTATCCGTACTTTCTTTGCGTGTTCCGATGATTAAGGCACACGGTACATTAAAGGTGCCTGCAGGAAATTCTTTAGGCATCGTTCCAGGTATGACGACAGAACGAGCTGGCACGTGTCCTCTGTATTCAACCGGTTCTGATCCACTGACATCAATGATTTTTGTAGATGCAGTGAGTACCACGTTCGCTCCTAAAACGGCTTCCTTTTCTACACGGACGCCCTCTACAATAATGCAGCGAGAGCCTATAAAACAATCGTCTTCAATAATCACAGGTGCAGCTTGTAGCGGTTCCAATACACCGCCAATGCCAACACCACCGCTGAGGTGCACGTTTTTACCTATTTGTGCGCAGCTGCCCACAGTTGCCCATGTATCTACCATAGTGCCGCTATCCACATATGCGCCTATGTTCACATAAGAAGGCATCATAATAACACCGCTGGCTAAGAATGCTCCATGCCGTGCTATAGCGTGGGGGACAACTCTGACTCCTTTTGCTGCATAACCCGTTTTCAATGGGATTTTATCATGAAATTCAAAAGGAGGGACCTCTATAGTTTCCATCTGCTGGATTGGGAAATACAAAACCACTGCTTTTTTTACCCATTCGTTCACTTGCCAGCCGTTCGACGTGGGTTCCGCAACGCGCAATTCTCCACTATCTAAAGCACTTACTACAGCTCTGATAGCTTGCTGAGTGGTGGATTCTTTTAATAAGTCACGGTTTTGCCATGCGGCTTCTATAGTTGGTCGTAAATCTTGCATAAATAGTGTGCTCTTAAAAGTCCAAAGGTACAGCTTTCACTTGCTTTAGACTACCTTTGAGCTATGGCAAAAATTGTAGCATTAGATGTAGGTGTAAAGCGTACGGGTGTAGCAGAATCGGACCCGATGCACATGATGGCGTTCCCTTTAGAAACGGTTGAAACGGAATTGATTTTAACGTTTTTACAACGTCGCCAAGAAGTGGAATCTATCCAGGAATTAGTAGTTGGGGCTCCAGTACGCTGGGACGGAACGCCGTCTGAAGTCGCTCATTTTATCGACGGTCTTTGTCAAAAAATTGGCGAGAAATGGCCTGATTTACGGATCATTAGAGTTGATGAACGCTTCACGTCCTCCTTAGCTGCTGATGCCTTGGTTAAAGGTGGAATGAAGAAATCTAAACGCCAGGAAAAAGGTGCGGTTGACAAAGTGGCAGCCGCCCTGATTTTAGAGAATTATTTAGCACAGCGATAACTATCTTTGTGCACATAGAACTCACCCAATGATTTTACCTATTGTCGCTTATGGCGATCCAGTTTTGCATAAAGTAGCCGAGGAAATCGATCAAGATTATCCGGGCTTAGACGCATTGATTGCGAACATGTATGAAACCATGTACAATGCACAGGGTGTTGGCTTAGCCGCCCCACAGATTGGAAGAGGTGTTCGGTTGTTTGTTATTGATGCGAGTCCTTTTGCGGAAGAAGGCAGTGAAGACTTTGACTTACTCACGGGAATGAAGAAGACCTTTATCAATCCAATCATTCTTGAAGAAACGGGAGAAGAATGGGGTATGGAAGAAGGCTGCTTAAGCATTCCAGATGTTCGTGAGACGGTGTTTCGTCAAGAGAAGGTGGTTATAGAATATTATACAGAGGACTGGGTATTAGTTGAAGAAACGTACACAGGACTTGCGGCTCGCGTGATTCAACATGAATACGATCACATTGAAGGGGTGTTATTTACTGAGAAAATAAAGCCGCTGCGTAAACGATTAATCAAAGGTGCGCTCGGGCGAATAGAGCGGGGTGGTATTTCGCCTGATTATCCGATGAAATTCCCGAAATCAAAATGAGGTACATGATCGCCGCATTGCTGATAGTTGCAGTGAGTTGTCAATCTTCTCCTGCGCAAGAAACTACCAAGGCGACTGAATCAACTGTTTCAACAAGTGATTCTGCTTTATTTTATTTGGAGGTAGTGGAACACAACGTGCTAACGTCTGCGGGTTATACTCGCGCTGCTGCTCACTTTGTTGCCCAGGATTCACTGATAAAAACAGATGCGTCCTATTTAATGAAGGCGGGCTTGACCTGCATGAATCAAGAGGGTAAATACAGGTTATATGGAGTGAATTACCTCATCTTGCTCACGAATAAGTTCCCACAGGATCGCTATGCACCGGAGGCGTTGCTTCAGTTGGCTTTGTTTTTTGATAGTGAATTAGGTGGTAGCGAACGTGCAGTGGAGTGGTTACGTGTTCTCTTAAAACGCTATCCTGACCATGCATTAGCGTCTGATGCTCAGTCGCTTTTAGAATTAATGAGTGTCTCCGAAAATGGAGAAATACAAACTGTAAGAGATTGGTTAAATAACGAATAATGGAATTAAGAACTGTATTGTCAATTGCCGGTAAACCCGGTTTATTCAAGTTAGTAGCACAAAATAAAGGCGGAGTGGTCGTGGAGAGTCTTCTTGATGGCAAGCGCACCAGCATTTCTGCCTCTGCGAACGTAAGTTCTTTGGGAGATATCGCTATCTACACGTACGAGCAAGAAGTTCCTTTACGGGAGGTTTTTAAAGCTATGGGTGAAGTTACCGGCGGTAATGAGGCGTTAAGTCACAAGAGTGGTAAGCAGGAATTGGAGGATTTCTTTGGAGAAGTACTGCCGAAATTTGATCAAGAGCGTGTTTATGCAAGTGATATTAAAAAAGTAGTGCAATGGTTTAATATACTGGTAAAGAACGACTTACTTTCTATTCTGGACGCGACCGAAGAGGAGGCATAGGATATGAATAGTCGTGCAGCTAAACTAGAGGCCTTTGGCAGACTTTTAGATATCATGGATACGCTCCGTGCGGAATGTCCGTGGGATAAAAAGCAAACCCTCGAGAGCTTACGTCATTTGACCATTGAAGAGACCTACGAGTTGGCGGATGCCATCGAAGAAGGAGATTTAAATGAAATCAAAAAGGAGCTTGGTGATCTGATGCTGCACATGGTTTTCTACAGTAAAATAGGAAGCGAGAAGGGAGCCTTTGACGTGGCTGATGTGCTTAATAGCGTTTGCGATAAGCTCATTCACCGCCATCCACATATCTACAGTGATGTGGAGGCAACTACTGAAGAGGAGGTTAAGGCGAATTGGGAAGCTATCAAGCTCAAGGAAAAAGGCACAAAAAGTGTACTTCAAGGAGTGCCTCGAGGTTTGCCGGCGCTTGTAAAAGCTATCCGGATAGGTGATAAGGCAAGAGGTGCCGGTTTTGATTGGGATGATCCCCAGGACGTTTGGGGTAAAATCCGCGAAGAGTTGGCAGAGTTTGAAGAAGCGCAAAAAACTGGAAATCAAGATTTTATTGAAGGCGAGCTGGGTGATGTTTTGTTTTCACTCGTGAATTTTGCTCGATTGAGTAATCTAGATCCTGAGATGGCATTAGAGCGAACCAATAAGAAGTTTATTTATCGGTTCACTTTCATGGAAAATGCAGCCCGAAAAATGGGTAAGTCTCTAGTTGACATGGATTTAAGTGAAATGGAGGTTTTGTGGAATGAAGCAAAGGACTCCCCGCGACATTAATCCCGTGTCAATGAGGGGTTAATAATTTGTAAAACCTTTGTTGCAGGTGTGTCTTATGTGTTGATATAGTGTAATTTAGGGTTATGAAAACTCTATTTTTAATTCGTCATGCAAAAAGCTCTTGGGCGCACGAAGGGATCGAAGATCGCGATCGGCCGTTGAAGGGGCGCGGAATTCGTGATGCACATTTAGTTGCTCAAGCGCTTTCTGATGGAATGGGCCAACAGCATCGGATAAAATTTTACTCATCCCCAGCCACGCGTGCGTTACATACTGCGCTCATCTTTGCACAAAATTTTCAACTTCCTGCTGCTCAAATAACGTTGAAAGATGAGTTGTATGATTGTTTCGCACATGAGTTGTTGGAATGGATTAAAGCATCGGAGGATTTAGCGGATACCGTGTTTTATTTTGCTCATAATCCGGCAATCACAGATTTCGTCAACAAAATGACGTCAGCAAATATCGCTAATGTGCCTACCACGGGTGTGGTGAGTATTGCCTTCGATGTAAAGTATTGGCACGAGATAGATGCCAATGGAAAATTGGTTCAATTCGAATACCCTAAAAGACTCAAAAAATAAATGAACGAGAAGGATTTAAGTCTTTACAATAGGGATGTCAGTTGGTTGAAGTTTAATGCGCGTGTGCTGCAAGAAGCTGAGGATCCTGATGTTCCTTTGATCGAACGCATTAGATTTCTAGGCATTCACTCCAATAATATGGATGAATTTTTTCGTGTACGATACTCTTTTGTGAGAAGATTACAGTTGTCGTCGGAAAAAAACCATGAAGATAATTTGGAGGGCCATTCACCTGGGAAGCTATTGAAGCGTTTGAGTAAATTGGTCAACGAACAGCAACAACGCAGCCAAGAGACCTATGAGCGACTCACAGAGGAGCTGGCCGCTGTGGCAATTGAGGTCATTACGGAGGATGAACTCACTCAGAAGCAAGCGAAATTTGTTCGTGATGTGTACCGTGATCAAGTCAGCCCTGCATTGACGAATTTAATGTTGAATCAGGCCCCGGAATTTCCGTATCTAAGAGATAAGGGCATTTATTTAGCCGTTCGATTAATAAAAGGTGAAAGCGAACAATTTTCCATCATTGAGGTGCCTTCGGGCGCTATGAATAGGTTCATTACACTGCCTAAATACGGCAAGCAATACGTCATGTATTTAGACGATGTTTTGCGGTATAATCTGGACAGCATTTTTCATATTTTTAAGTACGATTCTATAGAGGCACATACTGTAAAGATTACACGGGATGCCGAGCTTACCTTAGACGATGATGTGAGTAAATCCTTCATGGAAAAAGTGCAGAAAGGTCTTCTAGAGCGACGTGAAGGGGATCCTGTACGTTTTGTGTATGATAGAAACATCTCAGATAATACCCTAAACCTACTAGTAGACGGTTTGGGTATTTCCGAATTTGATGGACTCATCGCCGGAGGGCGCTACCACAATAAGAAAGATCTGATGCGTTTCCCGAATGTGGGTGATGCCTCTTTAGAGCACAAGAAATTACCCCCCATTCCGCATCCGGCGCTTGAAGAAGATCGGAGCATCATAGCGGTACTGAAAAAACAAGATGTTTTACTCTTCACGCCGTATCATGATTTTGGGAAGGTCATTCGTTTATTGCGAGAGG
>JAHEKP010000011.1:0-2270 GCA_024638285.1 Cryomorphaceae bacterium | reverse complement strand
CCCATTCCGCATCCGGCGCTTGAAGAAGATCGGAGCATCATAGCGGTACTGAAAAAACAAGATGTTTTACTCTTCACGCCGTATCATGATTTTGGGAAGGTCATTCGTTTATTGCGAGAGGCGGCAATTGATCCAAAGGTGCGTGTAGTTAAAGTGACCTTGTACAGACTAGCGAACCAGAGCCGTATCATTTCTGCCTTAGTTAATGCTGCTAAAAATGGTAAGGACGTAACGGTTTTTATTGAACTTCAAGCCCGTTTTGATGAAGCGAACAATATCAAGTGGACCAACATGCTGCGTGCAGAAGGAATTAGAGTGGTCAGTGGAGTTCCCGGTCTAAAAGTCCATTCAAAATTGACCTTAATTAGACGGGATGAAGGACAGGAGAAATTGGTTGATTATTGTGTCGTAGGAACGGGAAATTACCACGAAGGAACGGCAAAAGTCTATACCGATTACCACCTGCTCACTTCCCAAAGACGCATTACAAAAGAGGTGAGGAAGGTGTTTACATTTATTGAATCGCCTTACAAGCAGTACAATTACAAGCACCTAATGGTAAGCCCAAATAGCACTAGGGAGGGTATTTATACCTTGATTGATCGAGAAATAGCACATGCTCGAGCGGGACGTGAGGCAAAGTTCTGGGTGAAAATAAACAGCGTGAGTGATCACGGAATGATTGCCAAATTATATGAAGCAAGCGCTGCTGGTGTATCCATCCGAATGGTGGTTCGAGGCATCAATTGTATTGACTTTAGTGATGTTACACTTAGTGGTAACATAGCGGCTGTGAGTATAGTGGACCGATTCTTAGAGCACACACGTGCCTTCTGCTTCCATAACAATGGCCAATCTGAATACTTTATTTCATCGGCAGATTGGATGACTAGAAATTTAAATAGACGCGTTGAGGTTACGGTTCCCATCTACGATGAGAAAATAAAGCGGCAATTGCGAGATCACTTCGAAATTCTTTGGAAGGATAACACAAAATCACGAATTTTCGATGCGGATCAATCCAATGCCTATCGAAAATTAAATGGTCCTAAAATCCGTGCACAATTGGAATTGCATGCCTACGTTAAGAAGCAGCTTTTAAAAAGCTAGAAACCAATGATCTATGATTGTTACTAAACTTGGAGCTATTGATATAGGTTCCAATTCCGTCCGTTGTCTGGTAATTAACGTGGTCTATAAAGACGGTTATACCTATTATCGCAAGGCCGGAATGGTACGCCTTCCAATCCGTTTAGGGCAAGATGTCTTTGAACACGGTAAAATAAAAGGAAAGACAAAAAAGCGCTTTATCGAAGGAATGAAGGCATATGCGCATTACCTCAAAGTTCACGAAGTCGCAGGTTTTAGAGCGGTAGCAACTTCTGCCATGCGCGAAGCTAGTAATGGAGATAAAATAGTTGCTCAGGTGGCCAAAGAGACCGGCATTGCCATTGAAATCATAGGTGGAAAGGAAGAGGCTCGTTTGGTGTTTAATTCCAAAATTTACGACATCATTAAAGCGCCGCATAAAAACTTTGTCTATATCGATGTGGGGGGAGGTTCAACAGAAATCTCTGTCATTCAAGATAAAAAGGTAGAGGCTTCTAAGAGTTTTAGAATTGGGGGCGTCCGGTTAATGAACAACCTAGTACACCAGGAAGAGTGGACTCGAATGGAGCATTGGTTGAAAAAACATGCCTTTTCCGTTCCAGATAAAGCGGTCATAGGTGCCGGGGGTAATATTAATAAATTACACAAGCTCAGTATGCGATCGCTTCAGACACCTTTAGAATATACATATCTAACCGAACAGCTAGAGGTATTGAATGCTTTAACGGTAGAGGAACGCGTAACTGAACTGGGGTTGAACTTTGATCGTGCAGATATTATTGTACATGCCCTACCTATCTACCAAAAGGCTATGCTCTGGTCAGGTTGCGATCACATCTACGTTCCGAAAATAGGGGTTTCTGATGGTTTGGTTCGAGACATGTACCACAAGGATTATAAAGCACAAGTCGAACTTTAGTAATACGTGTATAGAGAACATCAATGTGAATCATTATTGAACATGATTTCATCTATGTACTTTTGTTCTAGAAATAACTTAATACCATCTATACAATGGCAGTAACAGTAGCTACAGACTCAAATTTTGATCAATTATTAAAGGATCACAAGCGTGTGGTTGTAAAATACCACGCGGATTGGTGTGGCGCGTGCAAGATGTTTGCACCGAAGTACAAGCGTGTGAGTAACGAAGAAGAGCA
>JAHEKP010000052.1 GCA_024638285.1 Cryomorphaceae bacterium | reverse complement strand
GTATCTTAGCCCTAGATGCGCGCTTTCCCCTACCACCTAATCGCTTTACTGTTTCCGCTGATTTTAGCGGGGCAATCGTTTGTACACCCTGAATCTAACGAAGTCTTTCTACAAAATGAAGTTGCAGAAATACACATTACCGTTTCCCAAAGTCACCTAAACACGCTATTGGGAGATAGTCTGTTTAGCGACCATCACTTTCCCGGAGTATTTCGTTATGAAAGCTCCACCTTCTCTGATACCATAGAAAACATAGGATTTCGAGTGCGCGGTAACACTTCTCGCAATGCTAAGAAGAAGGGATTTAAAGTCTCTTTTAATGAATACACGGCCGGCCAGAAATTTAAAGGTCTTGAAAAGATGAACCTCGTTGGCCAACACAACGACCCTTCGCTATTGCGGTACTGGACCAGTCTTTATTTTCTTCAAAGACACCACCTCATTGCCTCGCGATCGAGCTTTGTAAAACTCTTTATTAACGGAGATTACCGGGGCGTTTACCTCAACGTAGAACACATTGACGACGAGTTTCTTCAAAAGCGATTCATTGATGACCATCACGGTAATTTATACAAAGCCAGCTGGGGTGCAGATTTGAATTATTGGGGCTCAAACGCCAATTCCTACAAAAGCGTTTATGAGTTAAAAACCAACAAAGATTCAAACGATTACGGCGCATTCATCACGTTTTTAGACTCACTCAACAACATCAACGATGCCGACTTTCCGTGTTACATGGAGCGCAATTTTGAAGTCAATCACTACCTGAAAACATTGGCCGCAGAAATCATCATAGGACATTGGGACGGCCACGCATACAACAAGAATAACTTTTACCTCTACCGCCAACCTTCCAACGGAAAGTTCGTTTTCATTGAATACGATCTGGACAACACCTTCGGGATAGATTGGTTTGGCATAGACTGGGCCAACAGGGATCTTAACGAATGGCACGAGACGAACCGTCCACTGGTTGAACGGCTTCTAGAAATCCCTTATTACAAAGATGTGTTTAACGCGCATTTGGACACCCTGCTTACAGATTTAGATACCTCAAATTGGTATTCACTTTTAGAGTCACAACAGAATTTGATTAAGAGTGCCGTGCAGTCTGATACCTACTACCGCAAAGATTATGGGTTCCAATTTTCAGATTTCTTAGATGCTCTTGATGATGCTTACGGTGCCCATGTGAAAAAAGGACTCGCCGAATATTTAGACGAGCGAATCACAAGCGGCTTAAACCAATTCAATTGGATAGGAACCCTTGAACCCCCTTGCGATGAATTGCCCATCGAACCGGAGCGCCAAATCATTAAAATTGTCGACTTTATTGGGCGCGAAACCCAATTCAGAACAGACATCCCACTGATCATCATGTACGATGACGGCAGCGTGGAAAAAACAATGATGTGGGGGAATTAACATCCATCCTGCATTTTCCGCGTTCATCATGCCAGGGTTTAATTATTATCTTAAGCCTTCAAATTAAAAGCCTTATGTGGGGAGCAAATCAATGGACGGATTCAATGTTCAAAAAATACTGGTGGGTAGCCGTACTGCTCACTATCGCATACTTCGTAGCACGTACCACACTTTAACATCAAATCAATGTGGCTCAAACACCTAACATTGGCACACGTCATCCACAAACGAATGGTCGCAGAAAAACGACGCAATTAGTGCTAAAATAATTAAGCTCCAGCATCCAAAGTTGGTGTACATTCGCCCCGATTAAATCTCACGCACATGTATTCTGTTATCGCGCTTCAGGTCGCTAAAAGTCTAAATATCAGACGTTGCAAACAGCAGCTCTCCCTGCCTATTTGCTATTCAGATTCTGACGAACTCTTCCTTTCTAACGGATCAAAAAAATACTTGTACCTCTTTCAATATGGCGTCATCGCGTTTTTCAACCATACACCTAATGAAATCAATGCGATTCTATCCGCGCTAGAAATTGGCACTTCTTATTCTGTTGACGCCGATCTATTGGAAACCATTACCGTAGAAATCAAAGCCGGCGCTCAGCAAGTCACCTTCGACCGCGTCATCTTACCGGATTTCGAAGAAGAAGCCCTTCGCCTGGTCTTGCTCAACACCTCACAATCCGTTGCACTTGATCGTTATTTGGAAATTACAGACGGCTTGCTAGAAGAAACCAACATCTACACCCAGTCCCTTGAGACTACCGGCCGATTAAACATCTCCGGCAAAAACCTCAAAAAGTTCATAGGTCGCGTCCTCAACATAAAAAACCAGATTTCTGAAAACCTCTACATTTTTGACTCACCTGAGGTCACCTGGGAAAACGAACAATTGAACAAACTCAATGTAGCCCTAAAGCAAACCTTTGACCTGAAAGATCGCTACCGTTACATCTACGAACGCACAGCCATCATTAAAGAAGATCTCGAGCTCTTCAAAGACATCATGGACCACCGAGAAAGTAGCAAGCTCGAATGGATCATCATCGCGCTCATTCTTCTCGAAGTAGTCGATTTATTTGTTTTTCGGATATTCTAGGCCGCAACCCAGCACCCTCCCACGTCTAATTACATCCGCTGATATCGTGCCCCTCCCGGTACAATTTTACCGTAAACGGCCCACTTACCGATGTCCGATTCAAATGCACCACATCGTTAGAGCACTTAAATACCATTTCAGATCGCGCATAATTTCCAAAGTTCAGGTCAACAATCAGCGAATCGCCCTCAACCACGTAATTGTGCTGTAGAACACCTGGATTCGCTTGAACCCATTCTACCAAAGTTGGAAAAACACCATCACCATTAGCATAAATAGTGTACTCTATACCATCCTGATATTCAACACGCACTGTGTTCTCAAAACCTTCCATAACCCAACGACCCGTAATGGTCCCCGGCTCATTGCTTTGACACGAACTCATAAGTCCTACTACGGCCATCAACAGGACCAGGTGCAAACTTCTTTTCATCTTTTGTTGTATTAGTTAATTGAATATAAGTCAACCTTTACATTGACTCAATACACATCGATCAGATTATCCGTAAATTTTCACCATGAAACACTGGATCACCCTATCCCTTACCCTATCCTTCGCGCCACTGCACAGCCAAACGCTCGTTGTATTAGGCACACTTCAAGACGGCGGTTCTCCTCACATGAATTGTGAAAAGTCTTGCTGCGCCTCGCCCAAACCCAACGATTATGTTGCATGCCTTGGCATTTATGATTCAACGCTCGCTGTGCTTTTTGATGCTACACCCGATATTGTTCCGCAGCTCGGAGAACTACTAGAAAGATCCGGATCAAAAAAATACGAGGTCTTTTTAACTCATGCACACATGGGGCATTACACAGGACTCGCACACTTCGGTCGCGAAGCTGCAAATACAAACAAAGTTCCCGTTTACGCCATGCCAAAAATGATAGACTTTCTAGCAAAAAATGGCCCCTGGAACCAACTCTTAAAACTTCAAAACATAACGCTTAATGGACTTGAAAATCATGTTCCACGAACGCTAAAAAATGGCCTCATCGTCGAACCTTTTTTAGTGCCGCACCGCGATGAATTTTCTGAAACGGTTGGCTACTACATAAAAAAGACAGGTGGCAAGGTTGCCCTTTACATTCCTGACATTGACAAATGGGAAGAGTGGGAAGAAAACATCATCGCCGTCATCCCGCGCGTAGACTACGCTTTCATCGACGGTACTTTTTTCGCTGATGGGGAAGTACCGCGACCCATGGCGGAGGTGCCACACCCGTTCATTTCGGAATCGGCCCATTTATTCTCCTTTCTCCCCAGAGAGGAACGCGAGAAGATTTACTTCATTCACCTGAACCACTCTAATCCAGCACGCGACCCAGATTTCGAGGGACGCAAAGCGCTGGAAGCAGAAGGAATACATTTCGCAGAATACGGAGAAGAATTCAAGCTTTAAGCGTTCTCTTTCTTCGTTCTAATCAACAGTGTACAAAACGCAGAAATCAGAAGAAGGACTCCAGCAAATGAAATCGCCTGACGTGGATCATTATCTAAAAAGGTCCGCAAAACCCAACCAAAGCTGAGGTTTTGAAAGATCATCGGAATCACAATCATCATATTAATAACCCCCATGTAGACGCCATAACGCTCCTTAGGGATTTGGCTCACCACCAATAAATACGGTATTCCCATCATCGAAGCCCAACCAATTCCAAAACCCGTAATCGCAAAAAACAAGAGATTCTGATTCTCAATGTGAGGAAAGGCGAGGAAGCCCGCGGCAGCCAACAACAACGCACCGGCATGAACGGCTTTTGCTCCATAACGTTTAGCAAAACCCACCAGTAAAAACGCCGTTAAAAACGTAACAATATTGTACCAACCGTTCACTAATCCGGTCCAGCTCACCGCCTTCTCATATCCTGCAGGGTCACTCGATGGAGTGGCATTCCAAACAGAAAGTGCAATAGATTTCGACGAATTCTGCCAATAGCAAAACAGGGCATACCATTGGAATAGATAGACCAGCGCCAATTGCCACATCACTCGTGGCATATCTCCAATAGCACCAAAAATCTCTTTAAAAGGCGCCAATGCTCCGCCCCTATTGGAGCGCATCGCAGCCAGCTCCTCATCTGTTGGTGGAATTTCTTCTGTAGTGCGCATACTCCACCAAATGCTTCCAATGGAACACACTGCGCCTAAGAAAAACGATGCGAATACCCAAGTTGGGAGTTTTCCGGTAGTTCCAATAAAAATCATGGGAAATATGAAGAGACTTAAATTCGCCAAGGTCTGGCCAAAGCCTGTAAAAAAACTCTGCATTTGAAAACCTAATGGCTGCTGCTCTTCATCCAAGGTGTCCGCAATGAACGCGCGATAAGGCTCCATTGCTGTATTGTTTCCTGCATCAAGAATCCATAATAGGCCCGCAGCCATCCATAGTGAACTACTGAACGGGTAGATGAAGAGGGCGAGGCTACACAACAGGGCACCAATTAAAAAATAAGGCTTTCGACGCCCCCACCGCGGGTGCCAAGTTTTATCGCTCATAGCGCCAATTATGGGTTGAACGATCAACCCCGTCATGGGTCCAGCCAAATTTAATAATGGAATTTCATCCGGCGCTGCGCCTAAAAAATCATAGATAGGATTAACGGCACTCTGTTGCAAACCAAAGCTGTATTGTATCCCAAAAAACCCAACGTTCATGTTGAGAATTTGAGAAAACGAGAGTTTTATCTTCTTCATGGGCGTTTCAGTGCTTACTAGTGTGGGCGTAAGATAGAAACTTTCCGTAAACGCGCATTCCTTGCTATTTAGCCCTAATTTTAAACCTATCATTCTTACGAACGGGAATACGAGTCGGATGTTGAGTTATTGGGAAAAATCCACGTTAATACATCACGACCTCATTGTCATTGGCAGCGGCATTGTGGGTCTGAGTGCGGCATTGCATTACCAATTGGCCCATCCCAAAAAGAAAGTTGCAGTCATCGAACGCGGGTTATTTCCCTCCGGAGCAAGTACAAAAAACGCAGGATTCGTTTGCTTTGGATCTATTTCAGAATTGGCTGAAAACGCGCGAACCGATTCCCAAGACGAACTGCTCTCCCTAGTTGAAAAACGATACAAAGGCGGTCTTGAATTGCGCCAATTGTTAGGCGACTCCCGCATCAACTACCGCCCAGTAGGTGGCTACGAGCTGGATTTTGATGGAGATTTGCACGAACGCGTAGAGGCTTACAACGACTGGCTCAAACCGCTTTTCAATGAACCCGTGTTCTGTGACGCACGGGACAAAATTCCCTCCTTTGGTTTTAGCCAAGCGAAGATAAAAGGACTGGTTAAAAATCAATTTGAAGGGAGCATCGACACCGGAAAAATGATGGATGCTTTTGCCCGTAAAGCGCGTGAAGCTGGCGTACAGTTCTATACCCAAACGGAGGTTCTACATTACCAAGAACAAACACATGGCGTTGAAGTTACGGTCGCAACTACCGACGGACCACTCCGTCTTTTCACGTACCAATTGGCCTTGTGTACAAATGCATTCACAAAAGCACTCCTTCCGGAAGCGGATCTTGAACCTGGTCGAGGCCTAGTTCTCATCACTAAACCGCTGACGTGGGCGCCGCCGCAAGGAACGTTTCACTACCACAGTGGGTACAATTATTTCAGAAACGCAGGCAACCGCATCCTCCTCGGCGGCGCCCGCCACCTCGACCTCAAGGGTGAAACCACTACCAAAGAAGGCATCAACACCCTTTTAAAAGAACAACTGACTGAAGACCTCAAAAGCTTCATAGCGCCTAGCCGCCCACTAGAGATCGACTATGCTTGGTCGGGCATCATGGCCTTTGGAAAAGAAAAAGCCCCTTTACTTTTACACCCTTCCATACACGTGCATGCCGCCGTAAGGTTGGGCGGGATGGGTGTTGCATTGGGAACTGGGTTAGGAAAAGAATTGGCCCAACGCCTAGGTGCTACAACGTCTTAAGAAAATCAATAATCCCGTTGAAGTACGTATCTGCATCATCATACATGGTCATATGGCCTCCCTCTGAGCAATATAAAAAGGTCCCGTTTTGAACTAAATCTGCAATAGAACGCATGGCTTCTGGATCCATGGTGTCGTATTGCGCTCCAATACTCAACGTAGGTACTGTAATGCGGTGTAAATCTGCTGTTCTGTCCCAATTTTTTAAAGTAGCATCCCCTACCATCCCAAACTCACTGGGTCCTTGAAGCTTTAGATACAAGGGGTAATTTAACTTTGAAAAGCTTCTGTTTACCGGCTCAGGCCATTCCGCTAACGGACGACGCAGTACATGCTCCGGATAGTAGTGTTCTTCGATCAGTCCTAAATAACGAGGGTTCGTGTACTCTCCCGCCGCTTCAAAGGCCTGAAGCTCTTCTAGCACCTCAGCCGGTAACTGTGGCCCTAAAACCTCCTGTGCGTATTTCATGTATTCAGGTGCCGATGCCACCATGTTTGAAATCACCAAGCCTTTCAAATTCTGCTGGTACTTTAAGGCGTATTCCATCCCTAAAATCCCGCCCCATGAATGACCCAACAACACGAAGTTTGATGCGTCTAAGCCTAAAGCAAGTCGAACCTGCTCAACTTCGTCAACGAACCGGTCAAGGTCCCAAAGACGCTCGTCTTCAGGGTTATCGCTATTACCCGATCCTAACTGATCATAGTAATAATATTCAACCTCAGCGTTTGGAAAGTAGCTATCCGCAG
>JAHEKP010000006.1:12995-35747 GCA_024638285.1 Cryomorphaceae bacterium | reverse complement strand
ATGCTCGAATCGCCATTGGACACGGCCAAATGGACGGCAAGAAATTGGAGAAAATCATGCTTGACTTTATGGACGGTAAATACGACGTCTTAGTGGCCACCTCAATTATTGAAAGTGGCTTGGATGTGCCCAATGCGAACACCATCATTATCAACAACGCGAACCATTTTGGCATGTCCGACTTGCATCAGATGCGCGGACGTGTGGGACGCTCTAATAAAAAAGCTTTCTGTAAACTTATAGCACCTCCCCTCAGTACACTTACAGATGAGGCGCGGAAACGACTGCAAGCGTTGGAGCAGTTCACTGACCTTGGATCGGGCTTTAAGATTGCCATGAAAGACCTCGAAATACGCGGTGCTGGAGATTTATTAGGCGGTGAGCAAAGCGGCTTCATTTCAGACATGGGCTTCGATACGTATCAGAAGATTCTAGCTGAAGCTGTGAATGAACTGAAAGAGCATGAATTCAAGGATTTGTATGACCTACCGGATAAAACAGAAGGATCACATTTTGTGGATGAAGTTCAAATAGACACCGATCTCGCGCTCCATATACCCGACGAATACGTCAATAACATCGAAGAACGCCTGAAATTGTACCAGCGTATGGGGGAACTGGAAAAGGAGGAAGATTTGTTACTGTTCCAATTAGAATTGGAAGACCGATTCGGCCCCATTCCGCCACAAGTCGAAGACCTGCTTTACAGCCTTCGTATCAAATGGCTTGCGAAGCACATTGGCTTCACGAAAATCATCATTAAAGGCGGTAAACTTATTGCGCACTTTGCGGCTGAGAACAACAGTCCATATTACCAACTGCCTATTTTCTCCGACGTCTTAGGTTACTTACAAAAGCACCCACGCAGCGTTCAAATCAAACAAAAAGGAGATAAACTCACCTTTGTGGCTCAAAACATAACGCACCTGCAAGGCGTTTATGAAGTATTCCAAAGCATTACTACAAACGCAGCCTCCAACTAGCACATGCAAGCACAAGAGTACATCACGACCCGATTAAACGAATTGGCCCAACACAAAGCTCAATTTGAGCGGGCGTTCTACTTCCTAGAAGACGATGAGCTCTTTTTTATTCCTGAAGGGGAACACTGGTCTGCTATTGAATGCATCGAACACATCAACAATGTGAATGAAGTGTATCTGCCGCAATTGACTAAAGTGTGCCAATTGCCTGAAGCAAAGGAAACCAATACCCTAAACATGGGCTGGTTCACGAAAAAAGCACGAGAATGGATGCACCCAATCACCAAGGCAAAAAGATTGAAAATCCCATCGCCAAAAAAATTACAACCACGCCGTCTCAACAATCCAGATCTTAGAATCGCTCCACAAAAAGTAATGGAGAACTTCATTGCCGACCTCACTCAGATCGAAAAGTTGGTGCGGATCATTCCAAACAGTCAAGATTTATGCAACGCAATGGTAACCTCAGCGTTGCCACCATTTAAAGTCAAATCCATTACGGCACTTGAAATCATTATCCCGCATATTGCGCGGCACCTTACCCAAGCCGACCGCATCTTAAACGGTGGCAAGCTCGCTAAGGACAATGCCCCAACTAACCCAGATTTAATCTATCCAACGCGGGAAGCCGAAAAAAAATAATCCAAAATTTGGCATAAAAAAACCCGGCGCAATGCGCCGGGTTTTTTGTTTTTTTCTTCTCTGTATTACAGCGCTTTAATCCAAAGCTTACCGCCGTACTGCCCATTAAAACCACTAGCCTGCGCTTGTTTCGCTGATTCGTAGTTGTTGAACTTTAATAAGAAGACGTAGTACATATTGTTACCCGGATCTTGGAATACATCCGAAGCTACACCTTGCGTGCTCAAACGTGCTTGAAGTTTGTTTGCATTAGTAACCGATCCAAACACACCGGCAGTCACATAATAGCCGCGAGAGCCTGCTTGAACATTACCGGCATATTGGGTAGGATCATAGCCCTTAATATTACTCTTCACAGAGCCGCCTTGAGGCGTTTGTGGATAGGTTGTGGCTGGGAAGGCACCTTGGTTGTTAGAGCCTCCATTCATAGAGCCATTACCGGCTGCTACACCAGAATTCATCCCGCCGTTTTCATTGACCGCATTGCTCGCGGCTTGAGACGCGGCTTGAGATGCAGCCTCAGTAAGTTCACCCTTAAGATTCTCTTTTTCAGCATCAAAAAGTTCCTTTTGTTGTGCTGAAATCTCATCCTTAAACTCATCTAGACGGTCGTTCAGAAGATCTTCAAGATCTCCAGATTGACGACGCTGGCGGTCCTTCAATTTTTTCAACTCATTCTCCAGTCGCTTGTCTTTTTTACTTTCACCAAAAGAATAGCGCAGCATAAACTCGTGCGAATTACCCAATGCAAAACCGTACGTGTTTAGTGAGAAATCATACGCATAGCCCAAAGTAATGTTTTCGGTCAGATGCACACCAGTATTTGCAGTAACTGCATACGAAGATCGATACGCTGCTCCTATGAAGAAATACTCTTTATGATTGAATAATAAACCTGCATCTACCTGCGGAATAGTTACCTCGTTTGCACGAACAGTCACAAAGGGACTTAAGGTCATCAAACCCTTTTGCAAGTTCACATCGTACTGCGTGTTTACCACGTAATGACGCATGTACTGATACTGGAATGGACTGATCACATAGTTATCTGAAAAATCAACTTTAGGCGCTAAAATATTCGGGACTGCCGCTCCAAAAGAGAAATCTCCAAACTTGAGGTTAAACCCAAAATTCAAATCAAACTTACCTCTGTTTAATGCAGAGAATAATACCGGATCTAAATCGTCCTGCACTCGAATACCGCCCACGTTAATGGAATTGTTTACATAACCAGCACCCAGACCTAAGCTTAGGCTGTTTTGGTCGGTAAACTTTACGTGCCAAGCGTAGGAACCATAGAATCCTGAGCGCGAAACAATATCTGTAATATCATTAAATGCATAACCGCTGTACCCAAACTTCAGGTCTTCACGATTGCCATTGAAGGCCATGAACTGTGTTTCAGGTGCACCCTGAATATCCGTCCATTGGCGACGGTTCAAAACTGTTATTTCAGTTTTCCCATCCAGACCACTGAAGGCCGGATTAAATAAATGCGCTGTGTTCAAATAATTTGAAACGAGCGGAAGCTGTTGGGCTTGAACCGAATAACTTCCAACGACTAAGGCAAGTGTAAATAAAAACTTTCTCATGATTAGAAGTTGTTTAAGATGGTTACTGCCGATTTCACGCGAATCTCATTATTGTGCGTCAACACAAAATAATACGTTCCGTCCTCGAGTGCGGAACCTCCATCGGTTGTTCCGCCCCATGCATTGTTGTACACCTCTTGGTTATACACTGGTGTACCCCAGCGCGTGTAGACTGAGAATTCACAATCATCCCCAGCGGTAATTCCACTAAGATCTAGGACGTCGTTACGGCCATCACCATTAGGCGTAATAACGTTTTGGATGTTTCCATACGTATTGGCATAAATGATGGCTGAATCTTGTTCAATCACAAACACTTGTACACTCGCAGTATCCTCACATCCGTTGAGGTCTTCTACTTGGATAAAGTAAGTAATGGTATCCACCGAAGGTAAAGCCTCAGTGCTTGAAGATTGCTGATTGCTGTAATAGGAAGGTGCATCTGCAAACCAATAATAAGAAACGCCACCAGTAGCTGAAAGAACTGTAGATTCTCCTGGAGAAATGATCTGTGGAGATGCTGTTGCCGTAGCTATGACGTTATAGTTGTAGACATCTAATGTATCCACTGTCTTACATTGATTTATTCCAATGGCTTCAATAATGTATTGTCCAGGAACTGAAAGGAAGTTTTGTTTCCCCGTAAAGAATCCGCCATTCCAAGCAAAGTTCAACGCATTGCTTTGAAGACTCACCAATACACTGTCGTAAACACAGATTCCTAAAGAATCTCCTGGCTGAATGAGTAATGATGGGAAATTAACAAAGTTGATGGTCTGTTCGTTCGTAATGAATGAACAGGATTCATTCGTAATGAACAACCTGTAGTCTGCCGTATCCGCAACAATGGATGTATCTACTACCATCCAAGGCATAGTATCATTAGCTAGATTCAACCAACTGTTGGAACCAGAAGGGTACGCAATTTGCCATTGGTATTCCCAAGTACTACCTAAAACTGTGTCTTGTGCAGTCAAAAGCGCTGAATCTGTCAAACACAATGTATTTGAGGGTAAATTTTGCCATGGCCAATTCTGAACTAAGGTTGTTGTCGCAGGTACCGTATCCACAATTACAGAGTAGACCTTCGAGGTGTCTTTACAGCCTCCTGGCAATGAGGTCACTTCCAAATACCACGTACCGGTTGTATCTACTGTAATAGAACTTAATGTATCGTCTAAAAGTGGATACATGACTGGCTGACCAAAGATGTTCACGCTGTCGTCTTTCAACCATTGGTATTTGTAACCTAAAATACCTGGGCCTGGAAAGCCCAGATGTTCTAAGGTTGCAACGGTTCCCTTACACATACGAATGGAATCCAAGCCAACGAAATTAATCCCCGCACCACCTTGAGCAAAGACTGCTGCAGGCGGTATGTATGAATTTACAATAGTATCGTTTGAGCTAGCATCACAGAGATTGGAACTCACTTCGACAGCATACGTTCCACTTGCAATCACGAAAAGTGTATCCCCTGTTTCACCTGCAATAGGCGCACCTCCGCTCAGCCATTGATAGGTATATGACTGACCTGTAGGTGGAGCGTTAACAACCAATAAAGCCGTATCGCCTTCACAAAAAGTAAGCTCACCCGCTTTATCAAACCAATTGTAGGCTGAAAATCCGGTTTGCGGATTAGCCCCAATAATTACGTTATTAATAGTATCACTGATTGCTACAGGATTAGAACTGATCATTCTAAATTTGTAGACTCCTTGAGAAGCATTGTCGGGTACAAGAACATCTATTTCATTTCCCACACTCACTCCATAGGCTAATAGAGCAGAAGTGCTTACAAAGTTTCCAGCGAAGTTTCCGCTAGCATCACTCATTTCCACCGAAAAAGTATTACCGATGTTGAATGGCGAAGTGATGTTGAAGCCAAAGACGATAGTATCGCCTTGGCAGGCCTGCAAACTCAGGGACTCGTTTGAAGTGGACTGAGCTTGACTAGCCCACGCGAATCCTATGAATGCCAATGAGAGTATTAGTTTTCTCATATCAGGTATTTGGGTTAATAATTAGATGTACAACAATGAATGAGCACATTTTGTTGCTAATTTCGCACTTGAAAAGCAATAACCGTGCTACGTTTACTCAATTAATCAGCTATTCTATCAACAATCTTGCTGTTATGACATCTATTCAACTAGAAAACATTAAAAATGAGCTGTTAAAGGTGGAAAATTTGCGCGGTGACGCCCTACATAAATCTGCTGTGGAAGCGCTTGATAAACACGTTCCGTACTACAATTGGACAGGATTCTATTGGATGAATGATCTTAAAAGTCAGTTAGAATTGGGAGCGTATGTCGGCGAGGCAACGGACCATACGAGCATCCCTTACGGTAGAGGTATTTGTGGGCAGGTTGCGGTCTCAGGCAAAACCTTTGAGGTTCCGGATGTACACACCCAAGACAATTATTTAGCCTGTAGTTTGGCAACAAAAAGTGAGATTGTCGTCCCTGTTTACGCAGATAAAAAATTGGTTGGCCAAATCGATATTGACTCCCATGAATTGGACCCTTTCACTGCGGAGGATCACGAACTTTTAGAATGGGTCGCCCAGTTCGTTGCTGACCGATTGTAACCTAGGCGTTCATTCGAATGGCATCTACCGGATTGAGTCGGGCCGCCATCCAAGCGGGAACAAAGCCTGAAGCCAATCCTATTAATGCACTTAAACCAATCCCAACAAAAACATTCGACAAGCTCAAAGCAATCTGAAAATCGAAGGCTTTTGTAGCGGCATAAGCACCCAACGCAACTAGTAAAAGCCCCATAATACCGCCTATTAAACAGAGCACCACACTCTCCGTTAAGAACTGGAAAAGAACCATGAAATTTTTTGCACCTAAGGCTTTTTGAATCCCAATCTCATTCGTTCGTTCGCGTACACTCACGAACATAATATTCGCAATACCAAAGCCTCCAACCAATATTGAAAAGCCTCCGATAACTGTGCCTACTGCGCCTAAGACGCCAAAGAGCGAATCCAACTGATTTTTGATGAGCGACGGATCGTTCAAAGCAAAATCATCATCTGCACCGGGTCGCAGTCTTCTCAAGGAACGCATGATACCTGTGAGTTCATCTTTTAATTGGTCCAAAGGCACGCCTGGTTTTGCACTTACCATGATCAAATTTTGATCGTTTCGATCGGTATTGACTACAGTCCTAACAAAGGCAAAGGGGACCAATACTTGACGGTCGTAGCTTTGTCCCACCAGACTCTGTCCGACTTTCTCAAACACTCCTATTACGGTCAATTTCTGTCCTTCAATGGTGATACGCTCACCTACACAGCTCTCACGATTTGGGAAAAGACCTTCGGAAATATCTGCTCCAATAATGCAATATGGCCGACCTGCGCTCATTTCTAATTCCGTGAAATAGCGCCCTTCAGCAAGTTCAAAATCCCATATCTGAGCGTATTCAAAGGTGGTTCCCAAAACCTCGATGCCGCTCGTACTATTGCTTTCAAATTTTGCAGTTGCGCCCTTTAAAGAACTACCAAAGGCGATGTTTTCGGCATATTGACTACGTTTTCGCAGTAATTCTGATTCATTTTTTAGCGGCACTGGCCGATTCAAGTATTTCCACCACGCATACTCACCGCCGCCTCCCCAAGGCCATTTCTGAATGTAAACCACGTTATCACCCAACTGACTTACGCTATCTCTAATATTCTTTTCGAGCGAGTCTACAATGGAATAAACCAGGATGATGGCAAAGATGCCAATAGTGATTCCAAGCAGAGACAATAGGGTACGCAACTTGTTCGCTGCTAGAGAAATAACAGCAAACAAGACACTTTCTCGAACAAGTCTTAAAACTAGTAACAATGCGGTAGGGATTTCCTTCAAAATTAGGAGAATAAAAAGACAATCCCACGGCATGAAAACATTACTTTTGTTTCTTCTTTTATTTTTCAAACAAACACACATTGATGCGCATCCAAAACGCCTTAATTTCTGTATTTCACAAGGACGGCTTAGGCCCCATTGTTGACGCCCTCAAAGAGATGGGAACTACGATTTACTCCACAGGAGGGACTCAAGCATTTATCGAGGATCGCGGCATTGCCGTTGAACGCGTTGAAGATTTGACTTCTTACCCTTCTATATTGGGCGGTCGTGTAAAAACATTACACCCAAAAGTTTTTGGCGGAATTTTAGCGCGCAGAGCACATGATGGCGATCGGGCGCAGATGAGTGAATTTGAAATCCCGTACTTCGATCTTGTGATCGTTGACCTCTACCCTTTTGAAGCTACTGTTGCCTCAGGAGCACCAGAACAAGAGATTATTGAGAAGATAGACATCGGTGGCATTTCGTTGATCCGTGCAGCAGCTAAAAACTTCAATGATTGCTGGATCATTTCAAACATGGAGCAATACGAAGATGCTTTAGCGGTCTTACAAAGTGAAGCCGGTCTTACACTAGAAGTTCGTCGCCGCTATGCTTTAGAAGCATTTGACGAAAGCAGCCACTACGATACAGCCATCCACCGCTATTTTGCAGGTGATCGCTTAGATTTAAAATTGAGCGGACGTCAAAAACAAGGTTTGCGCTATGGAGAAAACCCACATCAAGAGGCGGCCTATTTCGGGAACCTCGACGATGCGCTTGAGCAGATCCATGGTAAGGCGTTGAGTTATAATAATCTGTTGGATATCGATGCAACGGTGAATCTGATTCGTGAATTTGACGACACTACCATTGCCATCATCAAACACAACAACGCATGTGGCTTAGCAACTAGGGCCACTTTAGCGCAAGCATGGGACGACGCACTGGCCGGTGACCCCGTAAGTGCTTTCGGCGGCGTGATTGCTACAAACAGAGTTGTAGATAAAATCACTGCTGAGAAGATGAACACATTGTTCTTCGAAGTCCTTATGGCGCCGGGATACGACGAGGATGCTCTTACGGTATTGAAAAGCAAAAAAAACCGTGTTCTACTCATCTTGAAGGACTACGAAGTTCCTGCATACAACGTTCGAACTGTTCTTAATGGAACATTGGTACAAGCAAGAGATGCAAAATCCGAGGGTGCAGTTGATATGGAAACTGTGACGAAGATTGCTCCTACAGCGGAGCAGCTCGAAGATCTAGCGTTCGCGGCAAAAATATGTAAGCACACTAAATCAAATACCATTGTACTAGCAAAAGCAGGTCAACTTTTAGGATCAGGAACTGGTCAGACATCAAGAGTGGATGCTTTGAACCAAGCGGTAGATAAAGCAAACCGCTTTGGTTTTGACCTTAGTGGAGCGGCTATGGCATCAGATGCATTTTTCCCATTCCCGGATTGTGTTGAGATCGCCGATAATGCTGGAATCACCTGTGTTATTCAACCTGGAGGCTCCATTCGCGACAAAGAAAGTATTGCCTATTGTGATGAAAACGGAATGACCATGGTTACTACCGGAATTCGTCACTTCAAACACTAATTTTTATTACCTTCAGCACATGGGTTGGTTTAGTTTCATGACAGAAGATATAGCGATTGACTTGGGTACAGCCAATACGCTTATCACATATCAAGACAAGGTGGTCGTTGACTCCCCGTCTATCGTTGCACAAGACCGTCGTACCGGTCAAATCATTGCCGTTGGACAAGAGGCGAGACAGATGCACGGTAAAACGCATGAAAACATCAAAACAATACGACCGCTGAAGGACGGGGTAATCGCAGATTTTGAAGCTTCTGAACACATGATTCGCGAGCTAATAAAAAGTATTCCTGCGTTCAAAAAGCGTTTGTTTCCACCCAGTTTGCGAATGGTCGTTTGTATACCATCTGGAATCACAGAAGTTGAAAAACGTGCAGTAAAAGATTCAGCGGAACGCGCAAATGCCAAAGAAGTATACCTCATTCACGAACCTATGGCCGCAGCCGTGGGTATTGGCGTCAATGTTTTGGAGCCCAAGGGTAATATGATTATTGATATTGGCGGAGGTACAACGGAAATTGCAGTACTAGCAATGGGTGGTATTGTTTGTGACAAGAGTATTAAAGTTGCAGGTGACGTTTTTACCAATGATATTGCTCTATATATGCGTGCTCAGCACAATCTATACGTAGGTGAGCGTACTGCAGAGAACATCAAAATTGCCGTGGGTGCAGCCCAAGAAGAGTTAGATGAAATTCCTGAACCTTATTCAGTACAAGGACGCGATCTACTCTCTGGAAAACCAAAACAAGTACAGGTTACTCACATGGAGGTGGCGCGTGCCCTTGAGAAAAGCATTACGCGCGTTGAAGATGCAGTGATGGAAGCGTTGAGTAATACGCCTCCAGAATTGGCAGCAGATATCTACAATAGCGGAATCTATCTTGCAGGGGGTGGTTCCATGCTTCGTGGTTTAGATAAACGTATTTCAGCAAAGACTGACTTGCCTGTTTATGTTGCTGAAGACCCACTTCGTGCGGTAGTAAGAGGAACGGGTATCGTGTTGAAAAACATCGAACACTTCAAAACGATATTAGAAAGCTAAATAATACACTGCTATGCGGCAACTGATACTTTTCTTGGCAAAGTATCGAAGCACTCTGTTGCTCATAGTGTTCGTACTCATTGCGCTATTGCGTCATTCGCTTAAAAATCCAGTAGCAGAACACAAGTTGAACAATGTGGGCTTTGGCGCTATCGCCAGTGTCCATAACGGTTTATCTGGCTGGAAGCAGTATTGGCAACTTGAAGCTATCAACGAAGAATTGGCCCGAGAGAATGCCGCACTTCGCTCTGGAGGAACACGCGCTACTGCCGATCATTTTTCAATTTCCACGGATTATGATTTTATTCCGGCGCGCGTGGTCGATTATACCTACACCAAAAGAAACAACTTCATTATTGTTCATGCGGGACGCAGGGACGGTATAAAACCAGGCATGGGTGCAATGACACCAAATGGATGGGTAGGATCGGTAGTGGAGGTGAGTGATGCTTATGCTCATATTATACCGGTACTGCACAGTAAGGGAAATATTGGAGCACGAATTCCAAATAAGGGTTTAGGAGAATTGCACTGGGACGGTACAGATCCTTCATGGGCAACACTGATTGATATACAACGTGAGAATAGACCCCTTCCTGGCGATAGTGTTTATAGTTTTACACGTACTTCGGTAGGGCCGACGACCTTAACTGGCACGGTCATAAGTGCAGCACAAAACAGTGAAGACCTAACGTGGACAGCAAAAGTAGCGCTGACTGCCGATTTTAAAAACATGAATTGGCTCTACATTAGCAAGTTGAAAGATGTTGTGCTTTTAGATTCATTGCAAATACCGGCCTTATGAGTATGGTAAAAAACGCAGTATGGCTGGCATTAGTGCTTATTGTACAGTGGGGTCTCTTGCAGGATTTGCCCTTAACGGTCTATGGTAATCCCTATCTTTATTTATGGTTTTTTCTTTGGCTACCCTTTGGCGTAACAAGGATGGGGCTTTATGTCATAGCTTTTTCGGTGGGCAGTATCATGGATGCCTTTGAGCAGAGTGGTGGCGCACATACTTTGGCTTGTTTGACTTTGGTCACGGTAAAACCATGGGTAGAAAATGCGCTCATTGGCTATAGAAAATCGGACGACAACGAGGGCGTTTCACACCTCAGCTTAGCACCTTACTTAACCACATCAGCAGTACTCGTTTTGTTGCACCACACCGTGTTGTTTACCGCAGAGAATTATGGCTTTGATAACCCCATACTCCTTACTGCACGAATTGTAGTCTCTAGCTTAATCACGTTGTTTTTACTCGCTATTACTCACGCCTTATTCTCTAAAAAATATGCCGCGTAGTAGTGCTTTTTATCTCGGTCTAGCTTTAGTTGGATTGCTCTTCTTGTATCGACTGTTTCAGGTGCAAGTCATTAATGATGATTATGCGGCAAGGGCTGAACGCAACGCAACTGCAGCAGAAAAGCTTTATGCACCTAGAGGGTATGTTTACGATAGAAATGGCCGACTACTCGTAGGAAACAGTCCGGCTTACGACTTAATGGTGAGCCCCTATTTAATACGGGATTTAGATACAGCAGCGCTCGGACGTCTTTTAGACCTAGAGGTTTTTGATATCAAAGAACGACTTGAAAAAGCAAAACACTACAGTTATTTTAGAAGCAGCATGTTCATGAAAATGCTCTCTAAATCTACCTACACACAAATCAAATCTGAGCTCAAGGCATTTCCCGGATTTTACGCATCCAAGCGAATTCTTAGAAACTACCCACATCAAAGCGGCGCGAATGTTGTTGGTTTTATCGGCGAGGTAAACACCGATTTTATTCGTGTGAATCCTGAATATTCACAAGGAGATTTAGTAGGAAAAAGCGGCATTGATAAGAGTTATGAGACGGTTCTAAAAGGAACGCACGGTAAGCGCTACTTTACCGTAGACCATAGAAATCGCAGATTAGGCAACTGGAAAGATGGTGCACACGACGAGATGCCAATCCCTGGACGAGATTTAGTCAGTAGCATAGATCTAGAGTTACAGCGGTACGGTGAAGCACTAATGAAAGGAAAACGCGGATCCATCGTGGCTATAGAACCGGAAACCGGTGAAATTCTTGCACTTGTAACCTCTCCGAATTATGATCCCAACGAATTGGTAGGTCGATTGCGCAGTAAAAATTATACGCGCATGTACTACGACAGCATCAATAAACCGTTATTTGATCGCGGTATTTTAGCAGAATATCCACCCGGATCTCCGTTTAAACTCATTGGTGCTTTGGTAGGTTTACAAGAAGGAGTCATTACACCTCAAACAAGGATGACCTGTAACCACGGGTTCCACTTTGGTTCACTGCACGTCGCCTGTCATTGTAAAGGAGGCACTTTAGCGTTAAACGAAGCCATCTCGGAGAGCTGCAACAACTACTTCTGTACGGTGTATCAAAGAACGATAGATAAAGACGGGGATGCACATGCTGGCATGAACCGTTGGAGCAATCATGTCAAGAGTTTTGGCTTAGGAACTTTTCTCGGGAATGATTTACCGACAGGGCGGAAAGGCCTTATTCCTGATGCAAACTATTATGACCGATTTTTAGGCTATTCCACTTGGAAGGGCGCTACTTCCGTCTCTAATGGAATAGGACAAGGGGAATTGGTTGCAACTCCAATCCAATTGGCCAACATGACAGCAGCCATTGCTAACCGAGGCTATTACTACACACCTCATATTATTAAGGAATCGGAATATGGTCCTATAGATTCGACGTTTACCACACCAAAGTACACCACCGTTGACCCCAAGCATTTTGAGATCGTCATTGACGGGATGTATGCTGTATTCGAACGGGGAACCGCAAAAGGATCTCGTATGCCCCATATTTCTCAATGCGGAAAAACGGGAACCGCACAAAATCCGCACGGACAAGACCACAGTATTTTTGTGAGCTTTGCTCCTAAAGACCAACCTAAGATTGCATTGGCAGTTATTATAGAAAACGGGTATTGGGGATCGCGATGGGCAGGGCCTATCGCTAGCTTAATGACGGAAAAATACCTTACCGATACCATTACACGTCCTGCTTTACAAACACGAATGTTTGAAGGAGATCTGCACGAGGAATATCGCCAACAACACCTTGCTATTTATGGCGAAGACAGCACATATCAAGCCAATTTCTGATGGCTCGAAATAGCAGAAATAGAAACCGATTAAAGATCGACCCCGTTGTCGCGCTCATCTATACGGCCCTCGTTTTTTGGGGTTGGCTAAGCATTCATTCTGCGGTATACAATGAAGAGGCCGCCTCACTATTCAATCTAACTCAGGAATACGGGAAGCAATTACTTTTCATTGGCGGAAGCTTCATCATAATTTTAGGTATACTCCTTTCAAATTATCGCTTATGGACCAATTTTGCTCCGTTTTGGTACATCCTTACCCTCCTACTTTTGATCGGTGTACTATTTGTCGGCAAAAAAATAGGTGGAGCGCGGAGCTGGTATGCGCTGGGGTCTTTTAGCCTTCAACCTTCAGAAGTAGCAAAATTTGCCACTGCCTTAATGCTCGCCTTTTATTTAGGTCAATCCCGCACCAACTTGAAGCTATGGTCCCACCGTTTGATTGCTGCTGCCCTATTTTTAATTCCAGGATTTCTCATTGGTCTTCAACCCGATTTAGGCTCCACACTCGTCTATTTAAGTCTCCTGCTTGTGCTTTATCGTGAAGGTATGCCGGGCTATTACATAGGTGCTGCGCTAGCACTTATTGCACTTGCCATCATAGGATTACTTTTGCCTCTCCATACTGCCCTCATCTTCTTAGGGAGTATTTCACTTTTACTCTTCCTTATTCTCCCTAAAAAGCGCGGTCCCATCGCTATTAACGCCTCCTTATTTGCCCTCGCGAGCATCACAGTCTTCGCCGTAGGTCAGGTCATGGAGCGCGTTCTAGCACCTCACCAGCAGATTCGCATCAAAGTGTTACTGGGACTTGAGGACGATCCGACAGGTGCCGGTTACAATACGCTTCAAAGCCTAATCGCTATAGGATCTGGTGGCTGGACAGGCAAAGGCTATCTAAACGGTACCCAAACAAAACTCAACTTTGTTCCTGAGCAGAGCACCGATTACATCTTCTGTACTATTGGGGAAGAATGGGGATTCTTAGGAACTGCGTTGCTCATGACACTATTCGCCGTTTTGATCGGTAGAATCATCTGGCTCGCTGACAAGCAAAAGGATACCTTTTCACGTGTCTATGGATACAGTGTGGCTAGCATCCTATTTACACACTGGCTCATCAATATTGGCATGACCATTGGGCTCGTACCCACCATTGGAATACCACTGCCCTTCTTTAGCTACGGTGGATCATCGCTATGGGGCTTCACCATTCTGCTTTTCATTTTCGTAAAGCTCGATGCTGAACGCTGGAATCGACTCTCTTAACAGGGTATAAAAAACGCGAGCCGATGCATGTGCATCGGCTCGCGCGCTTTAAGAGCTTTATTTCTCCCTTCGATATAAATTAGAACATCATGTAACGCATGTCCTCAATTTTCGCTTTATCCTCAAGCGCTTTATAAGCCTGAGTACCCACTAGATTGCGAAGACTGCGTTGTGTATTCTGTGCCATATTTGCATAGTCTATAGCAGGCGCAGGAGTTGCGGCTGAGGTGATGGCAACAAAAGCACCGTTATCACCAGCGATAACACTACTTAATGTACCTGGCTCTAAACCACAGATACTTCCCACCACTGCCGCTTCGTTACCTACGCCAGAGATGTTAAACTGCGAAATGCGGAAATTAAGCGTACGTACTTCTTTACCGACAGCCGTTGCAACTGCTTCAATGGTAGAGGAACCTGCTAAGGCATTTTCCAAACGCTCAGTAATCATAGCTTTCTTTGCGTCTTTCTTAGCCGCTTCTAAGCACTGACCTTGAACCAATTCAAAAGGAGTCGTTCCTTCGTTGAGTTTATCTGTTAAAACAACAACTACGTAACCTTTTCCATCATTCTCTAGTAAACCAATGTTGCCTTCTTCTCGTTCTTCATCCCAAGCCCAACGAACTACACGACGTGAAGAACCTAAGCCTGAAACTACTTCTTCAAAACGACCTAAATTACGTGCTGGACGCAAGAAGAATCCCTTATCCGAAGCAAGCGCGCGGTAATCCTCCGCTGTCTGTGCCTCAGCAGCATAGCCGGAAGCTTGATTATACAAATCCTGAATGGTTGCATCAGACGGTAAAATCTCGCGAATGATTTGGCCGATCTTATATACATCGTTTGCTCCTTTCTGATCTGTTACCTGAATCACGTGCCAACCGAACTGGGTCGGAACAACTCCTATTGCACCAGTTTTCTTGAAGAAACAGAAGTTCTCAAACGGCTTCGCCATTGCACCACGCCCGAAGTAGCCTAAATCACCACCTTTTTCTTTTGCAACGATGTCAGAGGAAAACTCTTCACTCACTGACTCAAAAGCCGATGGATTTTCTTCGAGATATGCAAATAAGCTATCAGCCAACACCTTTGCTTCTTGCGGATTTCTTGTTACCGATGGATCCACTCTTGTTGCACCGGCGAATGGAATAAGGATGTGACGCGCTTTTACGCTATCCGGTACAACCTTTCTATCCACCAGCTTAACTACAGCGAAGGAGCCACCTAGATCAATGGGTCCTTTTTGATAGCCTACAGACTGTCCATCTACTAGCGTGTCTAGGCCTGTTCCAACCAATTCTGTCGTAGTATAATACTCTGATTGAAAACGAACATCACTGTGTAAGTTGACGAATACAGAATCATCTTCCTCACTCATCCATTCCAATGAAAGCGTGGCCAATTCCGCACGGACCCCTTCACGATCCGATTCAGAAGGAGCCAATGGGAAGTTGATGAATTCAATATTCCGTCCTTCTTCCTGCTTGAAATCTGCTTTGTTCGCATTGTAATAACGCTTCGCATCTTCTTCAGAAACATTGATTTCATCCTCATTCACATCAATGTAGGGGACATAAACGTACTGAGCTGGATGTTGCGCATCGCCACGATTGATTTCCGTCTCTGCAAGACCTGCCGGCATAAAAATTGCCTTTTCGATTGCGTTGGTGTATTTGAAGTTTTGTGCCTGATTCGCAACAGCACGCTCAAAAGCTAGCCACTGCGTCCACATTTCTATAGATTGCTCAGAAGCATCACGATTCTCTCGAACCTGCGCGATGTAGCTTTTAAACATATTTTCATCAAACTGTCCGTTGGCTCCAGCAAAGTTTTGACGAATATTTGGGTTCGCGATGATATCAAAGTACAGCTCCTGCTCACTTACGCTCATACCTGCTGCACTTAATTCAGCAGAAAGCAACTCTTCAGTAACGATGTTATTCCAAACAAAGTTAGCGAGCTGAATGCTGCTTGTGCTTGCGTATTGTTCAGGATTTCCTGCGCGCAACTCCTCCATTCCCTGGCTGAGTTCTTGACGCGTGATGTCGCGTCCATTAACGGTTCCAATGATATTAGGGTCTCCAAAAAATTTAGATCCACCAGAGCGGAATAAATCTCCTAAGAGGAAAGCAATGAGTGCTACAAACACCACGACTACTAAAAGTCCTGAGCGCTGTCTGATGCGTTGGATTGTTGCCATTTTCTTGCAATTAAATGAATGAGTCTGCGAATATAAGGAATGGCGCCAATTAATTGGCCTTTACAAGCACCTCTTCCAACCTGTTCGCCTTAGTTTTTTGTACCAGGAATAAGTATTGCTCACTTCGAACCACTGTTCCCTTCTCTGGTAAGCTTTGATAGAGGTCTAAAAGGTACCCCCCGAGCGTATTGTAGTTTTCGCTCTGAGGAAGCCCGAGCCCCCATTTTTCATTGATATCAGAGATGTCTATACGCGCTGAGAACAGCCATTCACCATCTTTTATTTGACGCTCCAATAGTTCTTCTGTATCGTGTTCATCTTCAATCTCTCCAAAGATCTCTTCTATCACATCTTCGAGCGTAATCATGCCGCTGGTTCCTCCATGTTCATCCAGGACTACTGCTATATTGCGTTTTTCTCTGGTAAATAGATTGAGTATTTCATCTGCCCGCATGCTTTCAGGAATAAACGCTACAGGACGTAGCACTTGTTTTAGGTGATCCGGTTTTTTAAAGAGCTCAAATGCATGGACATAACCAATTATTTTATCAATATTTTCTTCGTAAACCAGCAACTTACTATACCCCGATTGTATAAAAAAAGCCCGCACTTTTTCCGGAAGTTCATTGACTTCTACACTCTCTATTTCAGTTCTGGGTATCATAAATTCTCGGGCTTTAGTCTCCGGGAATTCGAGGGCGTTTTTGAAAATTTCCAATTCTGGATCTATTTCCTCATTTCCCTCCGTCGTCCTTGGAACACGCTCTCGAACATAATGATCAAGCTCCATGCGTCCAAAAGCATTTTCTTCTACCTGCACTTCGACTCGAAATACGTATTTTAAAAAGAATTGACTTACGCCAAGCATTAATGCGCTAGGCAGACGCAAGAGCCAAAACAACAGCCACGCTGGTAAGCTCAACCAATGCATAAGTCCCTCCGCATTTTGACGAAATAGGGTTTTAGGTAGAAATTCTGCAAATACTAAAATCACCACTGTAGAAACGGAGGTTTCTAATAGAAGAATGAGGTATTCCATTGCACCCCATCCTTCAAATACAGGAGTGAGAACACGGTGCATATAATTCCCATACAGCACCAATGCAACATTATTTCCTACCAAAATTGCGGCTATAAACGCTGCGGGCCGATCCACTAAATAGCCTAGGGCTTTGTAAGCTATACCGCCTTTTTGCCGTTCAAGCTCAACATGGAGCTTATTAATACTCAAATACGCCATTTCTAACCCTGAAAACAGCGCAGAAAAGAATACGGCAAGTACTATAGGTAGAAGATATTCCAATGTTTCGAGCTTCTATTGTTTAAGACGTGATCGTCTGCGGAGAAAATACATGAAGATTCCGGCTCCCAGAAAAAGTGTAAACTTTATCGTGTTCTGCCAATTTGTACCCCAATTAACATAGATCTCAACTGCGCTTACCGCTGCTACACCGAGCCACAAAATCTCTATAAATCGTAATGCCTTATTCATCATCAACTGTTATTTCTCCTTGAACCTTATAAATGCGGTAGGTATTGAAGGATTGATCTGCTTCAAAGCCCTTACCTCTAATGAGCTGGCCATCAGATAAAATCTGAACCTTTGCATCGCTATATAAACGCTCTTCTTTTTTATCCCAGAACAACAACTCTGTGGTCATTCGCTCGCCCTTTCCATTCGTTACTTCCACATTACCTCCAATACCCCAAAGATCCTCCTTCTTCAACTGTCTTGCGGTATCTGCTTTTAAGACCGTCGCTGTTTTTGCATTCGCACTGTAGAAATTCACCGTTATACCGTCCCCAAAGAAAACATATGCCGGATCCATATTTCCAAAGTCTTGCAACAAGCCTGCACGAATCTCTAGAACCTTTTGCCCACTATCACTATAGGTGATGTGCGCACCGTGCTGCTCATTCAACGGAAATACGACTGGAATCTTACTGACTTCAGCTACGTCCTTTGAATCATTCGAACAGGAAATAAAACAAATCCCCGCGAAAATGAAAAGCAATATGGGTTCTTTCAAAAGAGATTTCATCCTAACGAAGGTCGGTAAAAAAGCGCAAAAAAAATCCCCCAGACTTTCGTCTAGGGGAAATATAAATAACCGAACAACTTCCTTAGTAAAACTTAACGCTTACCGTTTCGTTGATCCAACAACCGATGTTGATTTTATCGCCTTCCTTGTAGCCCAGTTGGAAAGAAATTCCTTTATCTGGAATCTGCTGCGTGTATGCTGAAATTAATTTCGCTGCTTTATTCGCAATGCTCGGATCAATGCTTCTTGCGTAGCTCAACTTGTTGATTGCTGCCCAGTATACTGCGTTTTTCTCAACGGCATTTGCTCCACAAGTGCCCGCTGCTTCAGCATATAAGGTTGCTAAGTATAAGTATGGATTACCCCAGTCTTTTCGAAGTTGACCGGCTTTAAGACAGTTACTCTTTGCTGCAGAAAGTGCTCCCATTTTTTGGTTGACATAGGCTAATCCCATGTAGCTGTTTGCCTTACGACGCAAATCTTCTTCTTGTTCGATGGCCTCCGTATAGTACTTCTTCGCCATAGACCAATCTGCCTTATTCACACCTAATTTCGCCATGTTCAGCGCCGCTTGTGCGCTTGGCTCGATCTCATACAAGGTCTCTGCAATTGAGATAAATACAGGATTATCCGTACATGAGGTCATTTCACCGTTATCACCTACACGTTCTTTCTGTAATAGATTACCTGCACGTTTCAACCATTCAACATTGTTTTTATTTTCCTCAAATGCCTCTTCATTGTAGATAAGCGTCAGCTTGTCACAAGTTAATAAGGGACTCAAAATTTTCTCGATGTTGCTTTGAACCTTGGTAATATTTCTCAGACGAATTTCGTTGTTTGAAATCTTACGTTTGTCAACAGAAGTAAGGCCATTTTCATCCAATTCATACTTGGTTTTTAGCTCATCTGCTTTTTCCAAAACATTGACCAACGCCTGCGTTGTTGCATCCATCTGTGGCTTAACCAAAGGTGGTAGTTTCGCTGCTTGCTTCATGCGCTTCTTAGAAGCGTTATTGTAGGCATTTGTAGAATCGTAAACGGCCAATTCCGACTGATATGCCGCTTTTGCCGCTTCAGTTGTAGGGCGAATGCTATCTGCATAGGCAATAAAACCTAAAACAGAATCTGCCTGGAGCTCAATCGTGTAGTTTTCAACATTAAACGTATTAAAATTGAATTCTAGTGACACAAGAACCGAATTGTAGACCTCAAATAATCGATCAACGTCTTTCGTTTTATTAAACTCTTTCACGTTTGCCTGGAAGTAACGGTCTGTATGGGCAACCGACATAGTATCCCCTACAAGTGACTTCGCCTCATCGAACATCACTACCGCTTTAGAAATACTATCCGCATCTTTCTTGTAGTAGTTGTAGAAATGATAGGCTTTTGAAGACATCGCATTTGCTTTTTCTTCCGGAAAGTGTATTGCGAACGCATCGTAAAGGCCTAACAGCTCCTGAATTAGCGCATTCTTAACTGCATCATCACTCGTCGCTTTAATTTTCGCTTCTATGATATTATCACCATAGGTGTAAATACGAATATTTGCTGAAGGACAAGTCTCGTATAATGCTTTCCATGCATCATAGGCTTCTACATAGTCCTTACTTTGGTAGTAAGAACCCATGATGTTATAGTTCTGAAAACAAGAAACAGAATCGGCAATGGAATTTCCCCATTTAGACTCTTGTGCTTGAGCAGAAAAGCTCATCATTAAAATACCGAATACAAATAGGATTCGTTTCATAATCATCACGTTTTTATCTATATCTAAATTTCTGGAACCATTTATCATTGAGTGTTATCCCAAAGTTCAAATTCCAATAATCTTCCTTTAAATCGGATTCAACACCACTCCAACGGGTACCTCTTCCTACACTAATATTCAAAAAGCTTGCCTTTTGTTCACCAGGAGCTAAACTTCTGTAGATAATAGGTAGGGTTAAACCTAAGTTGACCTCTTGAGTAACGTAAGTTGGACCCGTAGTAGGTTCCTGCCAGTAGTATTGACCTTTTTCTCTTGAATATCCGAAGCGGTATCTTGAAATGGCGAAGTAATTAGAGCTGCGACTGAGCTGCGGAATGACATAAGAAGGAACCATTACAAAACCTACACTACCTCTTTCACTGGCTGCAATTGCCGATTGAACTGGCGCCCCACCTAATGGCGTGAAATCTCTATAATCTTGCCAATTCACTCTTCGGTAGTCCACAACTAAATCCCAAGCATTCACAGGCACATTTTCGACCGTTCTACTCACACCAAAGCCAAATCCCGAAGAAGTAGGAAGTATGATACTACCCTCTTCCGCTAGGTTATAAAACAATGTATCTACCGGGGTTTCTACGATTCCACTATTGATGAATGAATACTGCGTAGAAATTTGACGAGAATTCATAGAACCACCAAAACCGTAGACTGCACCTGCCACAAAGTGGAAGCGGTTAATAGCTCCTTGAAGTTGTGTTCCTATATCGAAGGTCAGGTCGCTAATTCCAGTTTTGTTTGTTTTACTTACGGAAAGGAATTGGTTGCTGGCTAAAATAGTTTTGTTACTCATTTCCATTTCGCCAAAAATATAACGCGCATTCCCGCCAACACTGAACCAAGGAACGGGTTGTAAAGCGAGCCCTAGGGTGAACTGGTCGTAACCCCCAGAACCGATAGAACGGTATTCGTAAACTCCGAAATCATCTGAAGAATCGGCTACACTGACGTTATATCCTTTGGCAGCATATGGACTAAGCGAGAATGCTCCTCCAATCCAATCCGAAAATTTAAACCCGAAGCCAAAGTAATCGAAGTAGGTGTTGTAGTTGTCTTGATCTATGGATTCACTAATTACCTGGTGACGAAAAGTACGATGTGCTCCACTCATCTCAAGTGTAGAGTATTCCAAGTTTGCGTAGCCTGCAGGATTGAAAACATTAATGGTATAACGATCGGCATAGCCAATACCCGTTCCACCCATTCCAAGGTAAGACGGAGTAATTCCGAAGCTCGTCTCACCCAATCCATTAATACTAAGAGGACTTACTGAATTGGTTTGAGCGGATACCGTAGTACCCAAAAACAGCATTATCAACGAAAGCACAACGGTGCTAACGGATTTATTTAACTGATTGACTTTGAAAATATTCATCAATGCGCTGCAGGGCATATAGTTCGTAATTCGAGGGTGCAAATATGTAGCTTTTTAGGTGGTTTGACAAGGCCTTTGCATCTCCACCACAAATGAAAACAAGATTTATCCCTGTTTCCATTTGAATTGCACGAATCATCCCATCAATTTCTAGTGGCAATGCTGTATCTACTCCTGCCCACATACTTTCTTCCGTTGAAGCCCCAACGACGTGAGTTTCACTACATTTATTAAGGCTTGGTAGTGCTTGAGTAAACGCATGCATAGCCTTATAACGCATGTTCCATCCCGGAGAAATTGCGCCACCAATAAAGGCATCATTTTTAACAATATTATAAGTAATGCAACTCCCAGCCACAACAGTAATATGATCCTTACGGTGTTCTAACCAATGGGCCGATGCAAAAAGTAATCGGTCCAAACCTAAAGATTTAGGTGTTTTGTAAGCCACCTTTAATGGCCAAGGAGCGTCTATACTTAACCAGTGAATACTATTAGGCCAATCCACATGTACCGGACCACTAGCAATACCTATAGATCTAACGCCAGCACTGTACCACTCCTTATAAAGGTGCTGTGCTCGCTCTAACGCATCCATATCGAAAGCCTCTTGTTGAACGAGGTTTCTTCCTTGAAATAACCCCATTTTTATGCGGGTGTTGCCTATGTCTATGGTAATTAACATGACTTCAAAGGTCGTTAAATCCGTCATCTAATAGCAATTATACTGGAGATTCTAATTTTTCATTGAATGTGCTTTCACATTTGAATTGTAGGTGTATATTTGCCGCCCGGCAGGTGATGTAGCTCAGTTGGTAGAGCAATGGATTGAAAATCCATGTGTCGGCGGTTCGATTCCGTCCATCACCACCATCCTTAAAGCCCTTCAGTTTGACTGAGGGGCTTTTTTTATCCCCCAACGCCTGAAAACAGAAGGCTTAATAGAGATCTCAATACATTGTACATACGTCGCTAAAAAGGCCGGAGTAGCGAACTACTCCGGCCTTTTTGCACCAAAGTGGTAACCAGGTTTCTTTGGTTACCACTTTGGAACTTGATTTCTACTTATAAATGCCTAGTATTTGATCAAACGCACTGTTTGCTCAGTGCTACCCGATTGAATCTTAGCTAGATAAACTCCCGCTGCATAGAGAGACGCATCTATTGCATGTGTCTGACCGCTACTCAAGGCATGATACAACTGCTGACCCTTCAAATCATAAAG
>JAHEKP010000006.1:0-12895 GCA_024638285.1 Cryomorphaceae bacterium | reverse complement strand
GGATTAGGCAAACTAGTCATGATAGCACTTTCAAAGTCAAAGAAATGACGTGCTGTGGTACCCGATTCAAAAGTTACGGGTAACCCCACTCTAGGTGTAGCAATAATCCCAGCCACTTGCTCAATGTCGTCAATAAAGAAGGTATTCCCTCCTCCTGGCGTGAATGGCTGGGGCATAATGACTAAATCCACACTACCCGAAGGTGCTGGAATTCCAAAATCAAATGTAAGTGTTTCCCATGCGCCAGATACAGTGGTAACTGCATCCACTTCGCTGGTATATGGATTTTCTAATTTCACCTTTATTACGGTACCTACGGGTTGCGTCGTATATACTTTCATGGATAATACACTCGATGAAGCACTTGTAAAGTTTAGCGACGACACCGATGTTATCTTGCCTCCTGCCCATAAATCGGCCGTATTCACTTTTACAATCTTAGCGACATTCGCGCTAGAATTACCTACAGAACTTGGATTTGACACTATCGTAAAAGATGCCCCATCATAACCTACCATACCGGAGGTTGAAGATTCAAAATCGAAGGGAAGAGCTTGAGCTGATGCTGCAACAGAGGCTGCCATTAGCAGGGTAATCATAATCTTTTTCATATCAAATTTTTAGGTGTATTGATGTACTGAATGATGTGTAAAGCCAAATGACCTTAACCTAACGTTCATGGGCAAAAGGTAACAAACTTTGGATAGACACATACACTTGAATAGAATTCCAGCAAACGGCGTTGTTAACAACATTCAGTTCTAACGCATAAGTAGTTGGCGGAAACTTCGGAATTTTGAAAAGCAAAGCTGCTACTACTATGCACCCTTTAAAGAAAGATGAATTCAGGCTAGTGAATCGCATGCGTTTTGAAGTAAAGAACGTCATGGAACACATTAATAGAGTTTCAGAAGAGAGCAATCGCATCAATTCTGATGAAATCGAACGTCGTCTAAAGACCTTGACTGAATACTCTCGTGAATTGGCTAATCTTCAAAAGGCAATAGCCTTAGAAATTCAAAAAAACTCCCTGTAAATGCTATGATGTATGGTGAATTCGAACAATTCTTTGTCCACATGGTTGTTATAACATCTATCCAAATACTATGAAAACTTTATTTCATCCTCACCATTCACGGGGCCATGCAAATCACGGCTGGTTAAACAGCCATCACAGCTTTAGCTTCGCCAATTACTTCAACGCGCAAAAAATGAACTTCGGATTATTGCGCGTGCTTAACGACGACACGGTGGCTCCCGGGATGGGATTTGGAACCCACCCGCACGACAATATGGAGATTATCTCCATTCCTCTCAGCGGCGATTTAAGACACCGGGACTCAATGGGAAATGAGAAGACCATTAAGGAGGGTGAAATCCAAGTAATGAGCGCAGGGTCTGGTGTTACGCACAGTGAATTCAATCCAAATGCGCACAAAGAAGTGAAATTCCTTCAAATTTGGGTCATTCCAAATGAACGCGATGTTACGCCACGTTACGATCAACAGCAAATTCCCGATTTGAATCAAAAGAATATTTTGCATCAGGTGCTCAGCCCTTCTGCTGATGACGCTGGCGTTTGGATACACCAAAATGCGTGGTTCCATATGGGCCGCTTCGATGTTTCCGAAGTAGCTCATTACTCTTGGAAATCAGAGAAAAATGGTCTCTATGTTTTTGTACTGGAAGGTGGGTTTGAATTGGGCGATCACCAATTGGGCCACCGTGATGCGCTTGGAATTTGGGATACGAATAACATTTCAATGAAAGCCACTTCCCCAGAATCTAGGATTCTCTTGATGGAAGTACCGCTAGCTAACTAACCTGCTCACTTTGAACATTCTTACGCGCAGTAAGGTTATCTTTGATATTCTAATTATACCTCCATGAAAGATCCCATTAAAGGATTCTCAAAACTGAGCAAAGCCGCCAAGCTTGAATGGCTCGTCAACAATAATTTTGAAGATGCGGATGCCGCACGATCCGTATTAACCTCGTATTGGCATGAAGACGATGCAATTCAAAAGCGTCACGATGACTTCATTGAAAACACCATGAGCAATTATTACATGCCTTATGGTGTCGCACCAAACTTTAAAATAAACGGCAAACTGTACACAATTCCGATGGCCATTGAGGAAAGTTCCGTGGTCGCAGCTGCTGCAAAAAGCGCCGCATTTTGGATGGCTCGCGGCGGCTTTAAAACCGAAGTGTTGGGTACAGAAAAAATTGGCCATGTACATTTCATGTATGCGGGTGATGCCAGTGCATTAAAAGGAAATTTTAGTGCGCTTGAGCAAGAGTTGCGTCAAGCAACAGCAGAACTCACCGCAAATATGGAGGCGCGCGGTGGTGGCATTACATCGATCAAGCTGATTGATGCTACCGATCGTCTTGAAGATTATTACCAACTGGAAGTAACTTTCGAGACGTGTGATTCCATGGGAGCAAATTTCATCAACTCCAACCTAGAGGAGATGGCGAAGTGTCTTGAAAATTTCGTTTTCAATCATGATGGTTTAGATGCCAATGCACTTGAAGTGGTAATGCGTATTCTCAGCAACTACACTCCACGCTGTATTGTTCGAGCAAGCGTTAGTTGTTCAGTTGAAGAATTGGCCAGCGAAGGAGTAAGCGCAACAGAATTCGCTCGAAAATTCAAGCGAGCAATAGCTATCGCCAATGCTGAACCCTACAGGGCAACTACACATAACAAAGGCATTATGAACGGTATTGACGGGGTAATTATTGCTACTGGAAATGACTTCCGTGCCGTTGAAGCCGCATGTCATACCCACGCCTCCCGTTCCGGCAGTTACAAGAGCCTTACCGGCTGTAGTGTAGATGACGGTGTTTTCACTTTTTGGATAGAGATCCCCTTATCGCTAGGCGTTGTTGGAGGTTTGACAAAGCTGCACCCGCTAGTGGTTAAAAGCCTTGAAATGCTTGGAAATCCAAATGCAGAAGAATTAATGGGAATCGTTGCCGTAAGCGGCCTTGCACAAAATTTCGCAGCATTACGTGCGTTAGTAACCACGGGGATTCAAAAAGGTCACATGAAAATGCACCTAATGAACATTTTAACGCAGCTTGAAGCTACACCAGAAGAGAAAATCCATATCGCAAATTACTTTAAAGACAAAGTTCCCCATCATAGAGAAGTAGTGAATTATTTCTGCGAATTACGTGGGGTTCCCGTACCCAAAGTGGGCCAGTAGACAGTGAAGGAATTTTATGCCCACGGCAAGCTTTTACTCACCGGAGAATATGCCATTACCCAAGGGGCATTTGGTTTTGCCGTACCCACAACTTTAGGCCAAAAATTAACGGTACGGTTTTTCGACTCACCCAACATTCACTGGCAAGCGTATACCGTTACAGGTGAGTGCTGGCTCGATGTAATGCTTAGTTCAGAACTTGAAATATTAAAAACGGACCATCTTAAGGAAGCCCAACACCTAGTTAAACAGCTTCAAATTGTAGCGGCTCACAGCGATATGTTAACGGGGGGACTTCATTTTGAAACCCATCTTGAATTTGACCGCAGTTGGGGACTAGGGTCCTCGAGCACATTTACCAGTCTACTTGCTCAATTTGGGAATCTACAGCCGCTCGAGCTATTTCATGAAGCGCACGGCGGAAGTGGATATGATTTGGCCTGCGCAACTGCAGAAGGACCTATTGAATATCGAATCAAAGACGATACAGCCCGAGTCAAAGCTGTTGAATGGAATCCCGATTTTGCGGATGATCTTGCTTTTGTCTTTAGCGGTAAAAAACAACTGACTTCTGAAAGCTTAGCACTGGTCCAGAAACGGCCGTTCAGTTCACAACAAATTCAGGAGCTCAACCACCTGACCGCTGCTTTTAAAAACGCATCAACGATCGAAAAATTCGAATCGATCATCCGAAAACACGAACAGCTCATTGGGGCACATTTAGGGCTTCAACCCGTTTGCAATAACCTCTTTAAAGGGTATGAAGGTGCAGTGAAAAGTCTAGGCGGTTGGGGCGGTGATTTCGTTTTAGTTTCCCGTTATTCAAAAAATGAACAGTGGTTAAAAGAAAGTGGTTTCGAACACATACTGCCACTGAGAACTTTAGCAATGCTCTAATAGTTCTACAGGGCACAATTATTGGTAGCTTTAAGCCATGCGTAAAATCGTTCTAATTATCACCATAATTCTGCTCTGCTTCTCATCGAAGGCAGCACACTTAGTGGGTGGTGAAATCTCCTATAAATGCGTAGGTACTGGAACGAATGGTAATACATACCAAATACGACTGACCATTTATCGCGATTGCAATTCGAGCGGCGCACCTTTCGATATGCAAGCACCCATTACTATTTACGGCGGGCCCAATCAAAACACTGTGGTTCAAACCGTAATGGTAGCACGCGGCCCTATTGTAGGGATTCCAGCTGTAGTGAATAATCCTTGCCTCCAAACACCCCCCAATGTGTGCACAGAAAAAGCGACGTACACTACAAACGTAACGTTGCAGCCCGCTACACACGGATACACGATTACGTACCAGCGTTGCTGTCGAAACAACACCATTTCGAACGTTGCGAATTCAGGCACTTGGGGCAGCTCTTACTACATCAAAATACCCCCTCAAGACTCTGTTTGTAATAGCAGTTGCGCTTTTATTTCAGATCCACCTATTGTCATGTGTAAGGACGACAGTTTGAATATCAATTTCGCGGTATTGGAATTGGACGGTGATAGTGTCTTTTATTCATTATGTCAACCACTGCACGGCGGCTCACAAAACAGTCCCGCGCCTAACCCGCCAAGTGCTCCACCTTATACTCCAGTTCCCTTCTTATTTCCTTACTCTACAGGCTATCCACTTCCCACCTCCCCTTCGGTAGCTATTAATAGCAATACTGGGATACTCACAGGAACACCAACCGGAGTGGGACAGTATGTATTCGCCGTTTGTGCAGAGGAATACGATTCAAACGGTGTCTTACTATCAACGCTGCGGCGGGATTATCAATTCAATGTCATGGTTTGCCAGAGCAATGTTGTATCAAATCCAACACCGCAAGATTTTCAGCCCAACACCATATGTAATGGAACCACAGTAACCTTTTTAGACAGTTCATACAATGGGACCAACTACCTGTGGTTGTTTAATGACCCTAACAATCCTGGAGCATCGGCCACAGGTCAAAATCCCACCTATACCTATGGAGATACTGGTACCTATACCATTCAATTAGTTTTAAACCCGGGCTACCCTTGTACGGATACTGCAGAGGTAACTTACGAACTTTACAATCCAGTAAATCCCGCATATTCATTCACTGGACCGGTTTGTTTCGATGAAAACTTGATCACCTTCCAAAACCAAAGTTCAAACGGCGGGAATGCCATTGCAAATTGGGACTTCGGTCCAGATGCAAGTATTCCAACATTTACGGGTTGGAATCCGCCGCCGATAGTTTTTAGTACCTGGGGAGACCACTATGTAAGCCTTTCTATTGAAGAAAATGGCTGTGAAGACACATTCATAGATACTGTGCGAATTTACCGGAGACCTGAAACTGATGTAACCGTTCAAAATCAAATAGGTTGTGCACCATTTACGGTGGAGTTTTGGGACAGTACCATAACCGACGGCCAAGTCATTTACAATTGGGATTTTGGAAATGGCGTATTGAGTAGTGATAGTAACGCTGTCTATACCTATTCCAATCCGGGAACCTATGATCTAACTCTTACTATTTATTTCATTGAAGGGTGTACGGATACCATCACCGTTTCTTATGCCGATTTTATTACGGTTTATCCATCACCAACCAGTTCCTTCGTAGCAGACCCCACGAATGCAACCATTTACACTTCAAACATCGAAATCACAGATTTAGCAGCTGACCCTTCTGACGACATAATCACAAGTATGGGTGATGGCAGTATTTATTACAATCAAGCTCAATTCAATCATTCCTATAGCGATACAGGATGGTTTGAAGTCGAGCACGTAGTTATCAATACTTTCGATTGTCCCGACACTTCTAAAGCAATGATTCGAATCAATCCAGAAACCCTCATTTTTGTACCCAATGCCTTTACACCGGATGGTGATGGGAAGAATGAAGTTTTCTTTGCAACGGCAGTTGGTATTAAAGAATTTAGGTTTAAAATCTTTAATCGTTGGGGTGAAGTTTTATTTGAAACTACGGATCCTTCAGCGGGTTGGGACGGTATGCATCCCAACGGAAAAGAGGCCATACAAGGCGTGTATACCTGGACCGTTTTTGCTAAAGGACAGAATGATCAATTGATCGAAAAAAGAGGCCACCTTAGTTTGCTTCGCTAGCCATTACGACGTGTGTTCTCGGCTGAGCCATAGAACAGTGGCAAATGCAGCTCCTACACCAAGAAGCAGAGATAGACTCACATAAAGAGCTGCCTCCACCGTTCTTCCAGAGCTAATCAGGTTTATAGTTTCCATGGAAAATGTACTAAACGTAGACCACCCGCCACAAAATCCAGTCCCCAAAAGCAAAAGATGCATGAGTTTAGATTTATCGTCATAAGCATCTACTAGAACGACAAGGACAATGCTCGCCATAACATTAATCAGCAAGGTAGCCCAATGACCTTGTAGCCATTCATTCGCCACGATGGCCTTTGACATAGTAAATCGCAGAAGTGAACCACCCCCACCGCCTACAAACACTGCCAGATAGGCCATTGCATTTAATTCCATGTCGATTCAATTTTGTGTATAACGAAGCTAATGAGAAATCCCCATAGTGCGCCGGCGATCAAATCTGTTGGATAATGTACGCCTAAATGGATACGTGAAAAACTTTGAAGGATAGCCACAACTAATAGAATAGGAAACCAGCTTGAATGCAACCATTTTCTAAAAAGAAAAGCAAGTCCAAAGCCGTTTGCCGCGTGTGCACTAAAAAATCCAAATGGACTGCAATGTGCTAAAACACGTAAGCCCTCCACTTCATGGCAAGGCCTGGGTCGCTCAAATGTGTATTTAAAGAATTCTGCACCTTGGTCAAATAGTAGGATACCAATAACCACCAATGCGAGGCGTTTTATGAATACTACAAAAGCACTAGAAATGTAAAGCCTATGGATAAGCACAGCATACAAAGGCAACCAACTAATGGTTTTCGTAACTGCAATCCAGAATGTATCGCTACCAGCAGGAAACAGCCTATTCAATGCAAGTAATGCATTCGTATCTAGGCTATTTAACTGCTCAAACATTAGGCAGGAGCGTTTAATTTTTCCCAGATTAGATCTTTCAGCTGCATAATATTTTTGCCTGCAACAGATGAAATAAAGAGGTGCGGAATAGTTGAAGGCAATTGGGCCGCAATTTCGCTCTGAAGATCTTCGTCAATCATATCACTCTTCGTAATGGCCAAAATGCGTTGCTTATCTGCTAACTCCGGATTGTATTTGACCAATTCATTTAAGAGAATCTCATATTCCTTTGCGTAGTCGTCTGCATCCGCAGGAACCATAAACAGCAACAAGGCATTGCGCTCAATATGGCGTAAAAATCTATAGCCTAATCCTTTACCTTCTGCAGCACCCTCGATTATACCTGGTATATCTGCCATTACAAAAGAACGTGCATCGCGGTACTGTACCATTCCTAAATTAGGCACTAGGGTAGTAAAGGGATAGTTGGCGATTTCAGGTTTTGCTGCACTAACCACACTTAACAGGGTGCTTTTACCTGCATTAGGGAAGCCTACTAATCCAACATCCGCAAGGACTTTCAATTCTAAAATAAACCATCCTTCTACTGGGTCCTCTCCTGGCTGAGCAAATCTGGGGGTTTGAAAGGTTGAACTCTTAAAGTGTACGTTTCCTAATCCACCTCGACCGCCTTTTACAAGAATATGCTCCTCGCCGTCCGCTGTGATTTCAAAAAGTACTTCTCCCGTTTCCTCATCCTTCGCTATAGTCCCTAAAGGCACTTCAACGTAACGGTCATCGCCGTTAGCACCAGTACGCTCTTGACCACTACCGTTCTCTCCTGAGGCAGCTTTGATGTGTTTCTGATATTTAAGTGGTAATAAGGTCCACATTTGAGCGTTACCTCGCACAATTACGTGCCCGCCTCTACCGCCATCACCACCGTCTGGCCCGCCTTTTGAGGTCATACGGTTTCTCAATAGGTGCGTGGACCCGCGGCCACCGCGGCCACTTTTACAGTAAATCTTTACGTAATCTATGAAGTTGCTTCCAGCCATAATGTGAAAAAAGCAGCCTCCCTTAACTGGGAAACTGCTTTGCAAAAATACGATTGTATTGTGAAGTGTCGACCTGAGGTCTAAAGTGTGTCAATAATAGCAACCAATCGTTCTGTAATCTCTTCGATTGAGCCTACTCCGTTGATGCCTTTGTATTTCCCTTTCGCTTCGTAGAAGGCCTTCACTGGTGCCGTTTCGTTATTGTATACATCAATTCTGTTCTGAATTACCAAAGGATCTGCATCATCAGGACGGCCGGAGGTTTTTGCACGCTCTGCAAGTCGTAAACGGAGCTCTGCTTCGGGAACTTCTAAAGCCACCATACTTGTAATGCTCGTTGATTGGCTGCTCAAAAACGCATCTAATGCGGCGGCCTGCGGATTCGTTCGCGGGAATCCGTCGAAAATAAAACCTTGTGCTTCAGGGTTCTTATTTACCGCATCCTCAAGCATAGAGATGGTCACTGAATCCGGTACCAATTGGCCCTTATCCATGTAAGACTTCGCTAAAACGCCCAATTCCGTTTCATTTTTGATGTTGTAGCGGAAAAGATCACCCGTGCTCAAATGGACGAGCTGGTAACGATCAACTAAAAAGGCACTTTGTGTTCCTTTACCTGCCCCCGGAGGGCCGAACAGGACTAGATTTAACATGGAAATAGCATTTAATTAGGGGCACGAAGATACCGCGCAAAGCGAGAAAATCGTAGTTTCGTAGCCGATTTGAGGATATTTCTCAAACCAACAACACACTGAAACACTGAACCATACCATGCGTACTCCATATTGTGTAATTATGGCTGGGGGAATTGGAAGCCGTTTTTGGCCCATGTCCACAGAAAAGACTCCAAAGCAATTTTTAGATTTCTTAGGAACGGGCGAGAGTTTGATGCAACAAACCTATAATCGTGTACGCCGCATTTTTGAACCTGAAAATATACTGGTCGTTACGCACGAAAACTATGCAGCCTTAACCCAAGAACATCTGCCAGACCTTCCGAAAAAGAACATTATCCTCGAACCACTTCGTAGAAACACCGCTCCTTGTATTGCGTATGCCGCTTTAAAAATCAAAAAGCGTGACCCTAATGGAAACATGTTTATTACACCAGCGGATCACCTGATAACGGATGAAGAAGCCTTTGAGGCTACGGTTCGAAAAGGGCTAGCAAAAACTGAAGAATCGGATTGTTTCGTAACTATTGGCATACAACCACATAAACCAGAAACTGGTTACGGTTACATTCAATACAATGAAGCAGTAGGCGACGATCACGGCAGCTTCGCAGTTAAGGCATTTACTGAAAAACCCGATCTAGAGCACGCGAAGAAGTTCTTAGAAAGTGGAGATTTCCTTTGGAATGCAGGTATGTTCATTTGGAATATAGATGCCTTATCTCGTGGATTGGATACCCATTTACCAGAACTTATGACCACCTTAGGGGAAACTTGGAATGATCTAGACACCACCTACGAACAAGCGAGTATAGAAAGAATTTACGGTGAGTGTGACAACATCTCTATAGACTATGGACTCATGGAGCGTGCGGATCAAGTCTGCGTAATTCCTGCTGAAATGGGATGGTCAGATTTAGGAAACTGGGGAGCTATCTACGACTTAGGTACGAAAGATGCCGCGGAAAATGTGGTCGTAGGGGCACATGTTTTACTACAAAATTGCACCTCTTGCCTTGTGGTGAATGCAACGAAAGACAAAGCTTTAGTGCTCACTGATCTTGACAACAAGATTATTGTGCAAACAGCATCGACCACCTTAACCTTTCCCCAAGGCAACGATCAGGCAATCAAACAGATTGTAAAAGCAGTCAAAATAGAATTGGGCGAAGCATTCGTATAAATTCCCTAAGTTTAGGCACCCGCTTAAACACCGTTAATGAAAGATAACCACACCTCCATGGAGGAGGGTGTTGCTGATGCAACACCAGCCACCAACACCACAACCAGTGTATTAAGAAGCATCTGGAAACAATTCAGCTCTATCATCACTTCTTTTCTAGGAGAGCGTTTTTCTTTAATGGATTTCGCGCAACCTGAAAATACTATTGAAGGCATCAAAAAGGATGTAGAGTTCAGAGGCTTCGCGCTTTGGATTCTCATGTTCAGTATTGTTATCGCCTCTATTGGACTCAATGTAAATTCTACAGCGGTAGTCATAGGTGCAATGTTAATATCACCTTTGATGGGACCTATAATGGGAGTAGGACTGAGCTTAGGAATCAATGATTTTAATCTCCTTAAGAAATCCATTAAAAACCTCGGGGTCGCAGTGGGTATTGGACTGATTGTTTCAGCACTTTATTTTGCTATAAGTCCCATTTCTACTCCTTCTAATGAGCTTTTTGCACGGACCAACCCCACGTTGCTTGATGTTGTTGTAGCATTTTTCGGTGGCCTTGCGGGTATTTTAGCCGGGTCGCGAAAAGAAAAATCAAATGTTATTCCAGGCGTTGCCATCGCAACGGCTTTGATGCCACCGCTATGTACTGCTGGATTTGGTTTAGCGCATGGGCAATGGAGTTACTTTTTTGGAGCACTCTATCTCTTTCTAATCAATAGTGTTCTCATAGCCGCGGCAACTACTATTGTTGTTCGCTACTTGCGATTCCCTATGGTTACCCTCATGGATCCCATTCGCGAAAAGAAAACGAAGCGGATGTTTTCCATTGCTTTAATTGTGGTTATTGTTCCTTCGATTTGGATCTTTTACCGAACCGTAACCAATACACTGGCACAAACGAAGGTGCACAACTTTGTAGAAGAGACGGTGGTTTATCCCGGTACTGAAGTGGTTAAAGAAGAAATCACCTTCGCAGGTGGCTTACCGGAAGTCAATATTGTTTTGTTTGGTGAGCTCATTCCTGAAGACCTCGTGTCTCAATGGGAATCCATTTTTACAGATAAGTTTAAGGGCAGTCTTTCCATTATACAAGGCGACAATGGTAATGAGAGTCTAATGGAGCTATCAAAGCTAGTCAACCTCTATTCGGAAGGACGTGCCGAAGCAAAGACTTATTCGGATAAAATCGCTGCGCTAGAAGCAGAGCTCGCTTTGCTTGAGGGCCAATTAATTCCGGCGAATCTCGCGAAAGAGGTTCAAATAAATTACCCCGAAGTAACGGCCTTATCACTAGGAACCTTACAAAGTGGAATCACGGATTCAACCTCAGGATCGAGGTTACCCGTTGCTTTCATTCAATGGTCACCGGAGCTATCCGATAGTGCTCGAACAGAAAAAGCACATCAAATAGCGAACTGGCTAGCAATTCGGTTGGAAGCAGATTCTGTATTAGTGAAATAAAAAAATCCCGCGGCTCAATGAGCCGCGGGATTTTTTTAATTACAACTTCAGCTGTTACAGTTTCCCAACCATGGTTTCAGGACGCACCCACTGGTCAAATTCTTCAGCAGTTAAATAGCCTAAATTGACTGCTTCTTGCTTCAGCGTCGTACCGTTCTCATGGGCGGTCTTCGCAATTTTCGCAGCTTTCTCGTAGCCAATCTTAGTATTCAAGGCCGTAACCAACATTAAGGAATTATTCAAGTGGTTTTCGATCGCCTTGTAGTTGGGCTCGATACCTACCGCGCAATTGTTATTGAAACTCACACACGCATCGCCAATAAGCTCTGCACTTTGTAATACGTTGTAGGCCATCACCGGCTTGAACACATTCAGTTCGTAATGACCTTGTGCTCCAGCTACTGTAACTGCTGTGTGATTCCCCATCACTTGAGCGCAAACCATTGTAATAGCTTCTGCCTGCGTAGGATTCACTTTACCCGGCATGATGGATGACCCCGGCTCATTTGCAGGAATGATCAGCTCTCCAATACCTGAACGCGGTCCAGATGCCAGCATACGAATGTCATTCGCAATTTTATTGAGACTCACAGCTAATTGATTTAAAGCCCCGTGCGTCTCTACTAAAGCGTCGTGCGCAGCAAGTGCCTCAAACTTATTTTCAGCGGTGCGGAAAGGCATTCCGGTAAATTCCGCAATGTACTTTGCCACCGTTTCAGAATAGCCATCAGGCGTATTGATTCCCGTACCTACAGCTGTTCCTCCGAGCGCTATCTCGCTCATGTGATCCAGCGTATTACGCAATGCTTTAAGTCCGTGGTTTAATTGGCTCACATACCCAGAAAACTCCTGACCCACAGTCAATGGCGTCGCATCCATTAGGTGCGTACGACCAATTTTCACAACATTCCAGAATTCTTTGCTCTTCGCCTCAAGGGTATCGCGTAGAAGCGCTACCGAGGGTATGGTATTTTCTACGACTTTTTTATAAATCGCGATGTGCATTCCGGTGGGGAAGGTGTCGTTTGAGCTTTGGCTCTTGTTGACATCATCATTTGGATGAATGCTATTATTACCATCGCCCAATGCGCCTCCAGCGAGCACATGTGCACGATTCGCGATGACCTCATTTGTATTCATGTTGCTTTGGGTACCTGATCCGGTTTGCCAAACGACAAGGGGAAACTGATCATTGTGTTTACCCGCTAAAATTTCATCACAAACGGACGCAATAAGATCACGTTTCTCCACTGGCAATACGCCAGCCTCACAATTTGCAAAGGCTGCGGCTTTCTTAAGATAGGCAAAACCTTCAATGATTTCGAGCGGCAT
>JAHEKP010000039.1 GCA_024638285.1 Cryomorphaceae bacterium | reverse complement strand
CCAACGCGCTCTGCATCCTTTAGAATGAGGTTTTTATGCCACTGAACTCTTTGACGCCATTTATCTCTTCTGGTAACGATTACTACCAACTCTTGTGCTGTTTTAGCTGCACTTTGATTGAGACAAGCATGAATCAGTTTCTTTTTCTTCTCTTCATCGCGTACCCAATGGAACTCCCAGAGCTGCATATTGCTGCTATTAGGAGCCAATGTGGCATGCTCTAAGGCCTTTTCTACAACATCTGCAGGAATTGGCTGGTTTGGGTCGAATTTTCTATTAGAGCGTCGAAATTGAATGATTTGATCAAAGGTCATAGTTTAGGTCTTTAAGGCATTACTCTGCCCCAATTGGCTAAATGATGGTGCCCTTCATGCTGCGATGGTAAAATGTTCTTGTATTTGACTTCTCCGTCTTTTAAGATCCATAATACACTAGAGTTTTGCTCTTCAACGTAGTAACCACCTCCGGGCAGAGCGTCTACCAAACTCTCTGTGAAAGAGAAAATCTCGTTTTCAGTGAATACTTCGGGATAAATACGTTCAAAACGTCCACTTTTCAGGTAATAGCGGAGAACTCCGGAATATTGTGCGTCGACCAATAAGAGCTCCTTTGCTAATCTATGTGCATCGGGTCGTTCTCCTTTGAGCGTTTGCCCGCTGTTGTTAAAGAAGATGATTGTAGAATCAGATTCGACGTCAACATCATGCTGTGAAATAAAGGGACCTTCAATCAATTCAACAACTTCACCAGTGGAGGGACGGTAGTGCATGATCCATGAACTTGTACGGGAGGAGATGAATACATCACCCTTTTTCATAAATGGACCGTCCTCTAGGACAGGCTGAACATCATTAATGTGGAGGGGATCACCTGGAGAATCAGATTTTATAAGTAAGTAAGTCAGGTCGTTTTCAATTAAGATTTCAGTAACACTTTTGTGGTAAAGAATACGTCCGGTAGTCGCATCAAATTGGGTGATGGTATTGTCAATAAATGGGAATTCGCGCCCGTCAATACTGAACTGGGCTCCATAATAAATATGCTCCCCGTTGTCTTTGTTGTACGTGTTTGCCCAAAATGTATGGTCCGCACCCATATTAATGGCGTGATGATGTGAGATCGTGTCCTGTTTCCAGAGGCGCTCACTGTCTTTATCTATTTTTATCAGTCCGGTGACGCCGTTCAATGAATAGATGAGGCTGCTGTCTGGGAGCATGAGCGAGTGCATGATCCTATTATGCGGATTGGCTAAGCGATCTACATTCCAGGTTTTTAACTCTTCGCCGGTCTTGAGATTTTTAATAACGATTTTACGCTTCCAATTCGTTGTAGCATAACTCATTAACACCTTTACATCTTCATCTAAAGTATTGATAGGCTCAAAGTCTTCAGGCGACGGGATAAACACTAGTGGCAGCCGTTCAACTGCTTCTTTTGCGACTAAAAGACGATCAGGTAATGTGGAAAAATAGGTAAGGGCGCGGCTCACCTCATGAGGGATCCAATCTTTACCCTTTGTGTTTTCTCGCACGAGCCAACTGAATAAGCACAATAAGGTTAATGCGATTACTGAATTTGCTAAAAACAGTGGGAGCTTGCGAAGTAACGATTTAAGCATTGTTCAGGATTAAGCGTACAAAGGTAAACGAATCGTGATTAAATCTCTAGGATGAGGCCTATGGTTGGTAATAATCGCCCAGTATCACTGGATATGGTTTTCACTGAATACGCATCCGCATTTGCCGGATCTAACAGAGGCGTTCCATTTTCATCTCTTTCCACAGTTAAATAGGGCATTAGTGGAATAGCAGAACTGGTAAAATTTTGAAGATCTAAAAACCACGTTAAGCTGTAGTTTTTCTTGTTGTAGGTCTTATCTAATCGTACATCAATAACGCTGTAACTAGGAAGGCGTTCGCCCATGATGTTTTGACTGTCAAATATTCCGCGCTGAAGTACATCCCAGTTTGTTCGTGTTGCACTCAGTTGGGAATCAAAGGGTGTATAGGGTGTGCCAGTAGCCCAACGGTATTTTGCGCCAATCTGCCACCCTTTGCCCCAGACTTTACCCAAGACAAAATTTACATTATGTCGATTGTCCCAAACCGTTGGAAGCCAAGGGTTAGCGTCATTCAATCGGGTATCGCTGTGGCCGTAATTGTAACTCAAGGTCCACCAATACGTGCCTTTTAATTTTTGCTGTAAAAACAATTCAAACCCGTAAGAGCGACCTTCGGCATCATCTGAACTCACTTGATCGCCTACCGCAACATAGGCCCCGATAGCTTGTGAGAAGGATTGCTCGTCGTCCCACAGATAAGGCATGTTATTGTAGTGTTTGTAGTATGCTTCTAATGAAAATCGATACGTTTCGCCATTTTGGAATTCTATTCCTGTCGCTGCTTGTGCAACGGACCCAGGTCCTGTTCCTTTTGAGGTCCAATTATTGGCTTCATTTGCCAGCATCACGACAGCAGGTGGAAGCTGATTGTACCAGCCTAGATTACTTTGAATGGCCCAGGACTCATTAATATGGAACTGTGCGCTTGCTCTAGGAGAGATTCTTACTAATGAATTCAGGTTAATATTGTGCATGTCCATTCGTAAACCGGCACTGGTACTAAGTCTGTTTTCAAGGTAATTTCTAGTGACGTGCGTGAAACCACCTAAACTCTGAAACGAGAGGGCAGCGGTGTAATCTGCAGTATCAATGCGTTGCACCATTTCGTCGTTATTGTAGCGAACGCTTGTCATATCGAGAGCATAGTCTCGATGCACGAAGTTCATACCGTACTTCCATTGCCATTGTTCGGAGACTACATAATGCGTAAGATTTGCTCTCGTATTGGTTTCTGAAGAAGCATAGGCCAATTGGCGATCGTCAAGCGCTCCCGTATTTCCGATGAATTTTTCGGCTTGATTTCCTACATGATCCCGGCTAAGCACGTATTCCCAACGGCCGTTGTCTTTAAAAATGCGATAGCGTGCACCAATAACTTCAGTTTGTTGATCTCCTTCTGGTATGTAACCTACGTTGTATAGCAATGCGTCGCTGCCTCTTCCGTCTTTATATAATCGGTATTGATCCCAACCACCTACACCAATGATGGTAAAATCCTTATTCTTCGTTAAACGGTGGTGAATGCGGAGCTGGGCATCTTGGTAAGCAGGGAGCACGGGAATATTAAACAATCTGAAATAATGCTGCGAAAAGCTGTTTCGACCGCTTAAAGTAACCGCTGTATTCTTTCCTACAGGGCCTTCAAAAGTAATTCCATAGTCCGTTCCGCCTTGTGTTGCACGAATGCCCCAACGATCCGTCCTTGCATTCCTGCCCTCGAGCAGCAATACACCAGAAAGTGCGTCATCCACTTCTGCTGGGAACCCACCCGTGATTAGGTCCATGCCCTGGATATGATCTAAATTGATCAAACTCACAGCACCACCCGATGCACCTTGAATGCTGAAGTGGTTCACAGTGGGTAAAGAAATACCATCTAAAAGATATCTATTTTCATTTGGAGCGCCACCGCGCATGGCAATGGCATAACCAAAGGAAGGTTTGGGCAAAACACCAGGAAAACTTTGAATCACTTTACTAAGATCCAAAACCGCCCCAGGCATCCGCATCATTTCACTACGGTTGATGTTTTTGATGCTAAGAGGTGTCTCTGGTGTGCGGTGAAATGCATCTGCTCGCACGGCAACTTCGTCTAACGAGGTGATTCGTTCAACTAATAAACTGACGAAAGTTGGTTTCGTGGATCGAACTTGGACTTCGTGCAAGGTTTGTATTTGCCCCTTAGGACTTTTTGCACGTATGTTGTAGAGACCTGTGGGTAGTTTTTCAAAGGAAAACATTCCAGATTCATCTACTTTCGTAACAAGTAGAAAATCACCTTGTATGACATCCACTTCCCAGCCGACAAGAGGACTTAAATTAAGCGCATCAAGTGCTTCTCCTTTTAATGTTCCTAGATTCTGCGCTAGGGCAGATGTGGTAAATAATAGAGCGGCAGTGAGGTAGGATAAGGCTTTACGCATCTGTTATCAGAGTTTATACAAAAGTACAACGCAAAGTTCCCCTTTGAGTTTAAGAAAGGCCCATATTAAATGTACAATTATTGGAGTTTTGAGACGGTTTGCCAGGCACCTGCATTGATGCTCTGAATACCAGCACTTTGTAAAATAGATGCAGCGTTTCCTGCTCGTGCGCCGCTTCTACAACACAAAATAATGGGTTGATCTTCTTTTTGCAGTTGCGCTGTTTTCTGAGCCAGTTTTCCTAGCGGAATGTTCAATGCGCCTTTCGCATGACCTCGTTTGAATTCTTCTGGTGTTCGAACATCCACGATTTTCGCTCCCGCCTCTAGTGCTTCAAGAATGCGGTCTTGTTTCTTAGACCCGCCAAATAAAAAAGAAAATAGTCCCATGTTTGATATTTTTAGCGAAACTAAGTCGTTCAAATAAAACTAGTGTGACTCTACGCACAGGGCTTACAATAAATGATCCGCGGCCACTGAAGCGACCTGAACGTGTTGTTTTGTGCTCATGTTATAACCTAAACCTAATATCCAGCCTTTTACCATAGGGATGACTTTATGTGAGGCATGATTTTCATCTTCATTGTAGTCAACGTCAATGGTAATAGGAGTATTGATCCCTTCACCCCGTAAGTATTCAGCCGTACTAATGCTGTCTTCGGCTTCTTTAAACAGCCGTGTAATCATATCTCTTATGAGCTGTTCGCGCCGTTTTGTTAAGATATAATGCACACCTTTTCCTGGATGACGAAAAGCGATAACGGTTGCATATAAACTGTGGTCGCCTATATTTTGAGAATCGGACCCGACGCTCAAATGCACATTAGGATATTGCTGTAAATAGGCTTTCACATAAGCTGCACTATTTTCTACAGGAGTACCATCAAGTTTACGATATTGCGTCATAGACCTTAAAGTTGAAAAATGTTTTCGAGAGAAGAAAAGAAATCACTGAATACTGCCTTTTTTAATCAGTTCGTTCGGCACATGTCACGTCACCATAGCGTTGGTGGTGGCGGCGGACGTTGGGAATCGTATAAAACTGGAGTCAAAGGTCTTTATTTTAGGATGTTAACAGCACCTGTTGTTGGAATTTCAATAGACATACAGCAGAAAGATCCTGAGATTAGAGCATTGTTGTATGATCAATTCTTAGAGTTACGTAGGCTATTAGAAGCAGAATGGGGTGATGCGATCACTTATGATTCCGTGTATCATTTAGATAGTGGACTTGAAGTGTCAAGAATCTCTATTAGACTAGAAAACGCCTATTTCTTCGATAAAGAGCAATGGCCTGAAATTATGAATTGGTACGAGAAGAATCTACTAGGTTTAGATGCATTTTGGGACACGGTAGGGGATATCGTTAAAGCATTAGCGCGCTAATCGATCATCCGCTTAAGCACTCTTAATTTATGAGTGTGACGGCCCAATTCTGCATTGTAAATCCCACTGTGATCTAAACCATCCACACGAACCCGACCGCTTGCGTGGATAATGTGAAAATCATCAAGTACTATACCCACATGGGTAATGGCACCTTCTGCATTATCAAAGAACGCGAGATCTCCAGGTTGACATTCCTCTAAAAAACTAAGCGTAGTTCCTTTTCTGGCTTGTTGTGAAGCATCGCGTGGTAGGTAATGGCCCGCTAGACGGTAAACCATTTGAGTAAACCCGCTACAATCAATGCCAAAGGGCGTGCGTCCACCCCACTGGTACGGTGCGTTTAGATAGGAAAAAGCAAAGTCTACCAACTCATTACGTGTTTTCTTTCCTTCGGTGAAAGCACCTTCGAAAGTATATGAATGCTGTTCTAAGCGTAGGGTACCTGCATCAAGAAAAGGCAAATACGCACCTTGCACGATCAAAGGGTAGTCTGTTGGTCCTGTTCCCTGTAATAATTGGACGGGATCTAAACTTACTCTTAGCGGAGTCGTAGCCAGTAATTCAAAGTAAGAAGGGGAGATGGGCTGGTACTGTAAACGGTCAATCCAACCTTCATAGCCGTCATGGTCCAGCTGAATACGGACCCATTTCGGTTGTTCTTCGAGAATACTAAAACTCTCTCCGAACAGCAACACATTCACCTGCTCCGAAGCATCTGATGGTTCTCCACGCATGGGGACCACACTGAGAAACGCTATGCCTTTGTCAAATTCGCTCACAGGTCACAATTTAAGGGCTAATCAAAGCATAACGTTAAAAATGAGTCAATTTTATAAACAGCCCCTCTCGCCATAAAAGACAAGAAGGGCTATTTTACTTAAATCAATTCTAGTACTAAAGCAGAAGCACCGCCACCGCCATTACAAATGGCCGCCGCGCCTGTTTTTCCGCCGTTTTGCTGCAGAACACCGATCAACGTTGTGATGATCCGTGCACCGGATGCACCCAGCGGGTGTCCTAGGCTGACTGCGCCTCCATGCACGTTCACTTTCTCAGCATTAAGTCCCAATAATTTCATATTAGCCAATCCGACGACAGCGAAAGCCTCGTTAAATTCGAAAAAATCTACAGCATCCATAGAGAGGCCCGCTTTGGCTAAGGCTTTTGGCAAAGCCTTAGCAGGCGCCGTTGTAAACCATTCCGGTTCTTGCGCTGCATCTGCATATCCTGTGATTCTTGCAATTGGTTTTAATCCCATTTCTGCCGCTCTAGAGGCGCTCATAAGAACAACAGCAGAGGCACCATCGTTTAAAGTAGAAGCATTAGCAGCTGTAACGGTACCGTCTTTTTTAAATACCGGGCGCAACTGAGGTACCTTATCCGTATTTACTTTCGTATATTCTTCATCAGTATCCACAATTATGGCTTCACCGCGACGCTGCGGAACTGCAACCGGTACGACTTCATTTGCGAACTTTCCGCCGTCCCAAGCTGCAGTACTTCTGCGGTAGCTCTCTAGCGCAAAAGCATCCTGGTCTTCACGAGTAAAGTGATGCTCCTCTGCACATAACTCTGCACATACACCCATATGCTGGTCATTATAGACGTCGGTCAGCCCGTCTTTAACCAGTCCGTCAACGAGAGAAATATCACCCAATTTCACTCCGGTTCTACCCGTTGGTAAATAGTGAGGTACAGCACTCATGTTTTCCATTCCACCTGCGACAACGATATCGACATCTCCAGCCTTAATAGCCTGAGCGCCCATCATGATTGCTTTCATGCCTGAGGAACACACCTTATTAATAGTAGTACATGGAACTTGGTTGCCAATTCCTGCAGCCATCGCCGCCTGACGCGCAGGTGCTTGACCTACGTTTGCTTGCAAAACATTGCCCATGTAGACTTCTTCTACTGCATCTGCAGCTAAACCGGCTTTTTCTAACGCGCCTTTTATCGCCGCAGCACCTAATGCTGGGGCAGGGACGCTACTTAGTGCTCCGCCAAAGCTGCCCATAGGGGTTCTGACAGCACTTACGATCACAACTTCTTTCATCTTCTGTAATGTTATTTGGGTTCGTGTCAAAAAGACCCCACTAAACTACTAAATTGGTGCTCTAGAAACGAAGGTATTTGGTATGAAAGCATCGAATTGGATACAGCAACA
>JAHEKP010000018.1 GCA_024638285.1 Cryomorphaceae bacterium | reverse complement strand
GTAGCGGAGGCAGGACTCGAACCTACGACCTTCGGGTTATGAGCCCGACGAGCTACCAACTGCTCCACTCCGCGTTATTGTGAGGCAAATGTAAGTGAATTAGTGTACTCAAGCCAAACTAAATTGACACAATCTTAATTGGACTGAATTGACTGAATAACAGATTGCTAGGCCTTTTCAGGGGTGAATCTCAGATACAAAAGGAGTACACTTCAAAAGATTATGCGCTAAAGAGATGCTCTAAATGTGCGGAACCTTTCTCTATTTCCGCTCGATCACATTGCTGTTTAATCTCCCCAGATTGTAAAAAAACAACCGTATCGCAAAGCTCTACAACCTCCTGCATGATGTGTGTGGAGAATAGAACGGTTTTATCAGTGGCGATGTTTTTAAGTAAGGCACGGATTTCAATTAATTGGGCCGGATCTAAACCCGTAGTAGGCTCATCTAAAATGAGTACTTCCGGATCGGGAATCAACGCTGCTGCTAACCCAACCCGCTGTCTGTAGCCTTTCGATAAAGAACTAATTTTCTTATGCTGCTCAGGTCCTAAGATCGTTTGCTCAATAACTGTTGAGATTCGTTCCTTATCTACCTTATAGAGTTGAGCTACATATTCCAAATATTCGCGTACATAAAGCTCTAAATATTGTGGATTGTGCTCAGGCAAGTAACCTAACGAACGCTGCACTTCCAGGGGCGATGTAATTACATCTATTCCGTTCACCACAGCTGTGCCAGAGGTGGGTAAAATAGCACCGGTAATAATTTTCATCAAGGTACTCTTCCCAGCACCATTTGGCCCTAATAGCCCTGTGATTTGGCCCTTCTTAATGGTCAAAGTCACTTCATTTAGTGCCTTTTGAGCACCGTAGTTCTTAGAAATATTTGTTAGTCGGATACTCATGACTTAATACCCATCAAATCTAAGAAGAAGGCATATTCCATTGCAGTTTCTTTTAAACTTTCAAAACGACCTGAAGCACCACCATGACCGGTTTCCATGTTACAATACATCAATAATGGCTCCTTTTTATCAGTCCTCAGCTTACGTAAGCGCGCCACCCATTTTGCAGGCTCCCAATACTGCACTTGACTATCGTGTAAACCGGTTGTAATCAGTATGGCTGGATAAGCCTGAGCCGTAACATTATCATACGGACTGTAGCTTTTCATGTAGTTATAACTTTCCTCATTATTAGGATTGCCCCACTCGTCATATTCCCCAGTAGTGAGCGGAATAGTTTCATCCAACATTGTAGTCACTACATCCACAAAAGGTACTGCTGCAAGTACTCCTCTAAAAAGGTCTGGTCGTAGATTGACCACTGTTCCCATTAACAAGCCACCCGCACTACCCCCTGAAGCCATTAAAGTCTCTGGGGAAGCATAGCCCTGCTCTATAAGCGTCTCCGCACAACTGATGAAATCCGTAAAGGTGTTCATCTTATCAAACATCTTTCCGTTTTCATACCAAGGTCTTCCTAGGTATTGGGATCCTCGTATGTGTGCAATTGCGTAAACAAAACCACGGTCTAACAAACTTAAACGAACACTAGAGAATTGTGGATCAACAGTGATTCCATAACTTCCGTACCCATAAAGCATGGTAGGATTAGGGCCGTCAGAACGAAGTTTATCCTTTCGGTATACCAAAGACATTGGCACTTGTTTCCCGTCTGAGGCAGTCGCCCAAATTCTTTTGGTTTCATAAAGTGATTTATCATAACCGCCTACCACTTCTTGTTCCTTCTGAATAGTTTTTTCACCGGTCGTGAAATCATAATCGATCACGCTACCGGGGGTAGTCATGCTCGTATATCCAAAGCGCAAATGTGTTTGATCAAAACCAGGATTATTACCTAAATAGGCAGTGTATGTCTCTTCTTCAAAGGGTAAGTAAGTCGCTTCACCACCCCAGGGTTGAATACGAATACTGGTCAGCCCATTTGAGCGCTCCTCTGTAACTAGGTATTGACTGAAAAGCGCAATATCTTCTAGATAGGTTGCCTCACGGTGCGGGATGACATCTTCCCAGTTTTCTATGGATGGTGCGGTTACCGGTGTACGGACCAATTTAAAATTGGTTGCGCCACCTGCATTTGTGCGAATGTAAAAATGATCGCCAAAGTGGCTGAGTCCGTACTCTACTCCCCGTTCGCGAGGATGAACGATCTGAAAGTCTGCTTCGGGCTGATCTGCAGGGATGAAGCGGTGTTCATCTGCCATCGTAGATCCGGCGCCTATAAAAATGAATTGCTTGCTTTTACTCTTGTAGACGAAAGTGCTGAACGTCTCGTCTTTCTCTTCGTAGATGGTTGTATGCGCTCCAGTCGACACATTCCAGCGTTTGATCTTATTACTCCGTAAAGTTTCGAGGTCTTTCACTGTATAGAAAAGAAAATCGCCGTTTGCACTCCATGTTGATCCTCCCGTACATTCAGTTTCGGAAATAAGATCAATTGCGCCGGTTATAAGGTCTTTTGTATAGAGCGTATAGACTCTTCGACTCACCGTATCTACTCCGAAGGAAATCTTCTGGTTGTTTGGATGCATACTGAGTCCAGTGACCTGGTAGTAATCGTGACCTTTGGCCAATTCATTTACGTCCAACAACACCTCTTCTTCTGCATCTAATGAACCTTCTTTGCGGCAGTATAGTGGATATTCAGAATCTGCATTGAATCGAGTATAGTAGAAAAAACCGTCCAGCTCATAAGGAACAGAACTGTCGTCTTTTTTAATTCGACCTACAATCTCTTCATATAATCGTTCCTGCAGCGGTTCTGTCGCCTTCATGATACGCTCTCGATAGGCATTTTCTGCATTGAGGTAGTCAATCACTTCAGGATTTTCACGATCGCGCATCCAATAATATTCATCCACACGTGTGTCGCCGTGCGCTATCATCTCGAATGGAACCGATTTAGCCAAAGGTTCGCCAGCAGTGTTTTGCTCAGTCATAGTACATTGGGTCAGAATGACCACAAAACTAAGGCTTAAGAGTGCCTTTTGTCGCATGGGGTCAGTATTTTAGAGGTTTACTTAACAGGTCATTAAAGTACATAATATGAAGCACTCCATCCTAGTACTCATTGGTTGCATTTTACTAATGAATTGCACACGCCCGGAACGTACTTTAGACCTTCAGGGCCATCGAGGCGCACGCGGTCTATATCCTGAAAACTCATTGCTCGGATTTGAAAAGGCATTGGAGTTTCCAGAGGTAAGCACGCTAGAATTGGACCTTTGTGTCACTGCAGATGATGGGCTTATCATTTCGCATGAACCCTGGTTAAACGAGCTTATTTGCGCCAATATAGATAGCTCGCAAGAAGGCAATGCCTACAACCTCTATAAAATGACCTACGACAGTATTCTTCAATTTGATTGCGGCTCAAAGGGACACCCGGATTTTACTACACAACAGCGAGCATCAATGAATAAGCCGCTGCTCAAGGAGTTGTTCGCGATGATTGACAAAAAGGGGGTGCGCTGGCCCAACTTTAATATTGAAATAAAATCACATCGCAAAGGAGATGATATATACCATCCTAGGCCGAAGAACTTTGCTGCCTTAGTGGTGAAAACTTTAAATGAACTAAACGAAGCCTATCCAGAAGCGGATCTACTTAATAAAATAACCATCCAGAGCTTTGATTTACGTGCACTTCGTGAAGTTCGAAAAACGGCACTTCAAGTGAGGCTCTGCCTTCTAGTAGAGCACAACGCTGACCCTGCGAAACAAATGGATAAATTAGGCTTCCCCGTAGATGTGTACAGTCCGGAATTTACCCTGGTCACACCAGAGCTCATTACCTGGTGCCACTTTAGGCAAATCAAAGTCATTCCATGGACGGTAAATGAGGTAGACGACATGCAGAAATTGGTAGACATGGGAGTTGACGGGATCATCTCAGATTACCCTAACCGATTCGCCGCGCTCGTTTATTGACCCAGCTGAACTTTTGCGCGCGCTATTCTTTCCAATCCTTCTTGTGAACCTCTGTGTTGCGGGTTAAAGCTTAGTGCCTGACGGTAATCTGTTTCGGCGTTAGGTAAATCGCCCAACAACTCAAAACAGTATCCTCGACCATATAGTGCGCGGTGATTTACGGGCTGTATGGCTAGCGCTTGGGTGAAATACTGACGGGCTTCAGCGTACAATTGCAATTGTAAGTGTATATATCCTATGTTGAAAAAGGATTCTAAATCCTGAGCATCCAATTGGGTGCATTGTGTAAAATCTTCCAGTGCGCCGTTCCAATTTTGCTGGCCTAAATAAAACATGCCTCGATTGTAAAAGTGGACGCGCACCTCCGGCTGCAATTCAATCAAACGATTAAAATACCCCAACGCTAAAGGATTCTCGAGACTACTATAAAGTACTCCGGACATATCCAATGCCTCTATGTAGTCCGGCTTGAGGTCGATGGCTTTCTGAAACCAATCCAGCGCTCTTATAGTATCCTCCAAGGCATCTCTCATGAGTAAACCTTTTAAATACGTCGCCTCCGGATTCTTAGGTTCCATTTCCAGCACCTCATCTACCAATGCTGCGCTCTTCTCAAACTCCGTAACCACATGGTACAATTGAGCCATCTTAAGTCGGCACGGAACATAGTTAGGATCCTCCTTCATGCAGCGCACCCATGCATCTCGGCTCTGTCTCGTTTGGTTTGTAGCAAAACTGATATCGCCCCACAATTCAAGTGCTCGGGTCCTACTGCTGTCCATTTCTAAAACAGCAGTAACATCTGCTGCTGCATACTTTAAATTCTGACGTTTCAAATACATTGAAGCGCGGTACTCTAAAGCGTCTAGATTATTTGGCGCGTCACGCAAAACAGCATTAATGCTGTCGAATGGGTCTTTAATGCTCACGGCAATAGCTTCCGAAGCATCCGACTCAGCTGTGATCGACGGTTCTTCAGGCGCAGCACAACGTGTGAGCACAACTAACGTAAACGCAAATAGGAGGAAGTTTTTCATACCTCAAAAATGCACCAAAAAAAAAGCCCCGCCAAGTGGCGGGGCCTTCTTATCAAATAAGATCGTTCTTATTAGAAGTTGTAACGGAAAGTTGCATTCCAAGTACGGCCGAATCCCATCCATACATAGTTTTCTGTACTAATACCATTCCATGTTGCACTACCATCAGCAGCATGAATATTTGTATTAGACTCTGCAATGTACATTGTGTTCAAAAGGTTATTCACGTTCAAACGCAATGAAGCCATATTTCCAGCAAGCTTAAATCTTGAAGTAAGACCTAAGTCAATCAAGCTGAAAGAAGGCAGTTGCAAAGCACCCAGGTTATCTGGATTTTCAAAATCAGAATTGTTGATTGAATAATCTGCGTACAATCCATCTACGTAACGTAAACCTAAATCTGCAGCAAACACCTTGTTGATTTTGTAATCTGCACCTACAAACATGGTCGTTTGTGCAGCATCACCAACTTTTGCACCTTCAGTGTACAATGTAGTTGAACCAATCAATGCGTTGTTATCGTCGTAAACTTCAGCTTCGAAGTTGTTCAAATATTTCCAGTCCCCCAATGAAGCCATAGCATTCAAACGAAGTTTGCTTGTTGCATTGTAACGTGCCTCAAGCTCAAGACCTCTGTGATTTACATCGATATCTTTGAACTGTGCAGTACCATCAACACCACCCAAATCAACACCGCGAGAGATAAAACGGTTACCCCAGTTCGTGTTGTAAACGTTTACATTCACTTGCAAGTCGTTGGTAATGTATGCATAACCCAATTCGAATGATTGGATAATTTCGTTTTGCAAATCAGGGTTAATGTTGTTGGCGTATCCAGGGAATACAGCGTCGAACAATGGTTGACGCGCTATAAGACCTGCATTTACGAAAACGTTCATTTCTTCATTCAGGTTGTAATTCGCACCACCTTTGATGTAACCACCAGTTAATGGAGCCCAGTCAGAAACAGGGTTTGTAGGCTGGTCAAAGTAATCAATACGACGGTAATTCTGCTGCGACCAACCTGCCTGCATTACTGCAGTCAATTTGTCTTTATCATTGTACTCAACCATACCATTAACACCTGCCCACTGAACGCGACCGATGTTGTAGTAATCCATCTTTGGACCGGCTAAACCAGTATTAGCAAATGGATTAGCATCAATAGTCGTTTCGATGATCTGACCGTTTGAGTTTTTGTTACCTGTAGAGTAGTAACCGTCAAGACCCATCAAGTCGTTCAATGCACGGTAGTGGTACCCTGTGTAATCACGTAGATCAACACCTGCACTCATTTTAAAGTTACCAGTAGTGTACTCTAAGTTAGAGATCACACCGTACCAGTTGTGTGAGTTCATTGATGCACGACGTACTAAAACCGCTCGGTTTACGTTGCTGTCGCGGAATCCGTTAGAACCAATTTTCAAACCTTGGAAGGCAGAAATATCACCAGTATATCCTGAAGTAGATGCTTGGTTCTCTGCAACTAATGCATCGAAGTCGATGAATCCGTCTGCATCACGTGCACCACGGGCATCAGCACCACCGTTGGCGATATCTAAGTGTTCGTATAAGTCTTTTTGGTAAGGAAGGATGTCCAATGTTGAACTACGGAAGTTATTTCCACGAGGACCTGTACCACCACCACGACCGGCAGAAGCGTAGACAGAAGTTGCTAGTTTAAGGTCACTGTTGATATCCCAATCCCAGTTCAACGTCGCCAATGGCTTGTTGTAAAAGTTACGACGCATAGAGAACTCTTGCTTCTCACCGTCGATAGTTCTTGTACCACCGTTAGAATTCCAACGTGGATCAATCACACCATCGTTCAATGCCATCCCACCATTACCGAAGTAATCGTAATCACGCAAGCTTACCCAAGCATCGCGTTGGTGGTGCCACTGACCTGCACCCAAGAATGAGAAGTTTAAGCTGTGGCTAGAACCTTTAGGATCGTAAGCAATTGCCGCGAAGTACGTGTATCCCTCACCTTGCGTGTTGTTTACATAACCATTACCCATCCAACGGCTTAGTAAAAATGAAGAAGCCCATCCTTTGTCATTACGTCCTGTGTTATAAGAAACACCCGTTTTGATGTAACCGTCATTACCAACACCAGCTGTAACCGTTCCGCCTTCTTTGTTTTGAGCAACCTTTGTGAAGATACTTACGGTACCACCCACAGAAGGAACTGCCAAGCGAGAAGCACCAAGTCCGCGCTGGATCTGAATCCCAGAGGCAACATCTGTCAAACCTTGCCAGTTTGACCAGTATACCCAACCGTTCTCCATATCATTTACTGGTTGACCGTTGATTAAGAACGAAGTGTTTCTTTGGTCAAAACCACGCAATGATATACGTGAATCACCGTAACCACCACCTTGTTTAGTAGCGTACACACCAGGCGTATTGTTCATGATTTCAGGAAACTCTAGGTTACCCACTTTTAACGAAATATCAGAAGGTGATATCGTTGATACTGCTACAGGTGTTTCGCGGACCTTTGCGATATCAATCACATCTGACGTTACTGTGATCTCGTCCAACATATTGAACAAGGAATCTGCCGAAGCAGATGCATCTTGCGCTGAAGCAGTGAAACCTGCGAACAGTGCACTTACAATTAGTAGAGCCTTTTTCATTTTTTTTCGTGAAATGGTTATTCACTGGTAAAATTAGCACGCTTTAACATCCCTTTAACTATTGTATGTTAAGGAATGTCGAACTTTTTTCAACGACTTTTAAACAAAATAAGGCGCTGTATTACAGCGCCTTATTAGATGTTTCTATCGAACGTCTAGCTACTCCGCAGCAGATAAAACGGCCTTTATCTTAACCTCAACTTCCTCAGCCAGCTCAGGATTATCGACAAAAAGTTGTTTCACTGTGTCGCGCCCTTGACCTAAACGTGTTTCCCCATAACTGAACCAGGAACCGCTTTTGGTCAAAATGTCGTGCTCAACACCTAAGTCAATCAATTCACCGGCTTTTGAGATGCCCTGCCCATACATAATGTCGAATTCCGCAAGGCGGAAAGGCGGAGCTACTTTATTCTTAACCACCTTTACACGGG